>NZ_PIOG01000027.1:0-231579 GCF_002810545.1 Klebsiella sp. A-Nf5
CTGTATCGAAGACCCGGGCCACAACCCGCTGGGGCACTGGCTGGCTAATGCCTTCTCCCTGCCGCTGGTCGGCAGCGTGGGCTACGACACGCCGGGCTCCTTTGGCAGCTGGTGCGCCGATATCGGACTCCCCTGCATCACCGCCGAGTTCCCGCCGGTCTCCGCCGACGAGGCAACGGAGCGTTACCTGCCGGCGATGACCGACCTGCTGCGCTGGCAGGCTTAAAGATGAAGCACGCCGGTGCTGAACCGCAGCGCCGGCTCAACGTCCACCGCCAGCCATGTCGGGCCGTCGAGATCGGCGAAGCGCGCCAGCGGCGCCAGGGGGAGCGCGGCGGCGATCCCGCGCGAGGTGCAGAGCATACAGCCCAGCATCCGTTCAAACCCCTGCCGTTCCGCCTCCTCGGCCAGAGCCAGCGCTTCGGTCAGACCGCCCGTTTTATCCAGTTTGATATTGACCATCTCATAGCGCCCGCGCAGCCTCGGCAGGCTCTCCCGGGTATGGCAGCTCTCGTCGGCGCAAATCGGTAACGGATGAACGAAGTTTTCCAGCGCCGCATCGGCGTCAGCCGGGAGCGGCTGCTCGAGCATCGCCACGCCGAGGTCCGCCAGCAGCTGACAGCGCGCCGCCAGCCCCTCGCTGTGCCAGGATTCATTGGCGTCGACAATCAGGGTGGCCTGCGGCGCCGCCTGACGGATAGCGATTAACCGCTCGCTGATCAGCCGGTCGTCAAGCTTCACTTTCAACAGCTGGGCCCCCTTCTGCCACAACGCCGCGGCGCTGGCTGCCATCTGATCCGCCGTACCAATGACCACCGTTTGGGCGGTGATCACCCGGTTGGGTAACGCCACACCCAGCAGCTGGGGCAAGGTTTTGCCTTCGCGCCGCGCCTGCAGATCCCACAGCGCGCAGTCAACGGCATTGCGCGCGGCGCCTGCCGGCAGCAGTCGCTGCAGCTGTTCGCGGGTGAGGCCCGCTTCCAGTTGCTCGCCGATCGCCATCACCTGGGCCATGACCGAAGCGATGCTCTCGCCATAGCGGGGATAAGGTGTGCATTCGCCCACCCCTTTCACACCGTCCTCCTCCAGTTCCACCACCACCACTTTTGCCTCGCTGCGGCTGCCGCGGGCGATCACAAAAGGGGTATGTAGCGGCCAGGCTTCCTCATACACTCGCACGTTGCGCATTCCCTTGTCCTCTCTGGTAGATGTTAAATAGGGTTTGCCGTGTAGCTGGCGGATGTCATACACTACTCGTGACGTTAACTATATGTAAACAGGAAGATAACCATGTCACAAACCGTGCATTTCCAGGGCAACCCCGTTTCTGTTCAGGGCACCATTCCGCAGGCAGGCGCTAAAGCGCAGCCGTTTACGCTGGTCGCCAAAGATCTCTCTGACGTCGCGCTGAGCCAGTACGCCGGCAAACGTAAAGTACTGAATATTTTCCCGAGCATTGATACCGGCGTGTGTGCCGCATCAGTGCGTAAATTCAACCAGCTGGCCGCTGAACTGGACAACACCGTGGTGCTGTGCATTTCCGCTGACCTGCCGTTCGCCCAGTCCCGCTTCTGCGGCGCGGAAGGCCTGAGCAACGTGGTGACCCTTTCCACGCTGCGCGGCGCGTCGTTCCTCGCTGACTACGGTGTCGCCATCGCCGCCGGTCCGCTGGCTGGCCTGGCTGCTCGCGCCGTGGTCGTTATCGATGAAAACGATCAGGTCGTCTACAGCCAGCTGGTGAACGAAATCACCGAAGAGCCGGACTACGACGCCGCGCTGGCCGCTCTGAAAGCCTGATAACAGCGTGCCCGGGCGCATCGCGCCTGCGGACATTCTCTTTGCTCAGCCCCCGCTCTGCGGGGGCTTTTTATTGCCGTGGCGCATAGCGGGAGATAGCCCGCGCCATCGCCGGGCCGGTCAGTAAAATGGTAAACAGCCGCAGCGTCTGTAGCGCCATAATGAACGACATATCCGCCGGGGTGCCGGCGGCGATAATCGCCACCGTGTCCAGCCCGCCGGGGCTGGTGGCCAGATAGGCGGTCATAAAGTCCATCTGCAAAATGTGAGTCAGGCCGAGGGCCATCAGGGCGCACATCATGATCAGCCCGAGAATAGAGGCGATAATCTGCGGCAGCGTCTTCAGCGCCAGCAGAAAAATGGCTTTATTAAACTGGAGCCCCACCGTCCAGCCCAGCACCGCATAGGCCATCGCCAGCAGCCACTCCGGCAGCTCCAGCATCACCCCACCGCTGCCCTGTGCGAGTGCGCCGAGCAGCATCGGCAACAGCATGGCCCCGGAGGGGATGCGCAGCCGCATGCCCAGCCAACAGGCTAGCGCCGTCAGCAGCAGCGTGAAAGGGAAATTCAGGGTCAACGATGGAAACCAGACAATATCCTGAGTCATTTCCTGCGCTTCATTGCCCAACGCATAACGCACCACCAGCGCCGCCGCGCCGACGACAAACAGCACCCGCAGATACTGCATCAGCGCCACCAGCCGCACATCGGCCCCGTACTCCTGGGCCATCACCACCATTGCCGACGCGCCGCCGGGAGAGCTTCCCCAGGCGCCAGTGGCGCCCGGCAGCGCGCTATAGCGGACCAGTAGCCAGCCGGTGAGGCCGCTAATCGCCAGGGTTGTCAACAGGATCGCCAGTACCAGCGCCCAGTTGTTGAACAGCACACCAAAAACAGAGGGGTTGATCGCCCGGGCAATCATGCAGCCGACAATGGCCTGCGCCGCCAGGTAACAGGGGCGGGGAAGCTGCAGCGTCACCCCGCGCAGGCTGAAGATGATGCCGGCGATTAGCGGCCCCAGCAGCAGCGCCGCCGGCAGATGAAGGCGTAACAGCAGCGAGGAAAAGAGAACAGAGAGCAGCAGCAATGCCAGCCATTGCCCGATCGCGCGACGCGACGCCAAGATGCACCACCCCGGAAAAAGGATTAAAAAACCAGTATATACAGGTTTGGCCCGCTTTGCAGGCCAGGATGCCGGCAACGAGGGTCGCCGGCCTGGCGGGATTATTCGTCGCCCTTTTTCTGACTCAGACCATATTCACGCAGCTTATTGGCGATGGCGGTATGCGACACCCCCAGCCGCTTCGCCAGCTTACGGGTGCTGGGGTAGCTGCGATAGAGCTGGGTCAGCACCGAGCGCTCAAAGCGGCGGGTGATGTCGTCCAGCGACCCTTCCATCGCCTCCTCGCCCACTGGCAGCGACGCGACGTCATGGTCCGGCAGCAGAATGTCCTGTGGGCGCAGCTCAAATCCCTCCAGTTGGGTCAGCGCGCGATAGACGGCATTCTTCAACTGGCGAACGTTGCCGGGCCAGCTGTAGCGGGTGAGCACCGTACTGAGATCGGCGGAGAGCTTCGGCCGCGGGACGCCCTGCTCATCAGCAAAGCGGGCCACGAACAGCTCCGTCAGCGGCATAATGTCCTGCGGGCAGTCGCGCAGCGGCGGCAGATACAGCGTCAGGACGTTGAGGCGATAGTAGAGATCTTCACGGAACAGCCCTTTCTGCACCAGCTCGACCAGGTTTTTCTGCGTCGCGCAGATCACCCGCACATCGACGTGCACTTCATGATCCTCGCCAACGCGGCGGAAGGTGCCGTCGTTGAGGAAGCGCAGCAGCTTAGTCTGCATTCGCGGCGACATCTCGCCAATTTCATCCAGCAACACCGAGCCGCCGTTGGCCTGCTCGAAGAAGCCCTTCTTGCCCTGCAGCGCGTCGCCAAACAGTTCGCTCTCGACCGCGTCCTCGGGAATGGAGCCGCAGTTGAGCGCCAGATAAGGTTTGCCCGCCCGCGGACTGGCCAGATGGCAGGCATGCGCCAGCAGATCTTTGCCGGTACCGGTGTCGCCGACAATCAGCAGCGGCGCGCTGAGCATCGCCAGCTTGCGCGCTTGCTCCACCACGTGGCGCATTTTCGGCCCCACCGCGAGGATCTGGCTGAAGGCGCTGGTGTCCTGGCTGGTCATGGTCTGCAGCTGACGTCCCATGCGCACGGTTGAGCGCAGCATCGCCACGGCGCCGGTCAGCACCCGCTCGTTATGCTCCCCCTCCAGATAGACCGGAGTCACTTCCAGCAGGTAATTCTGACCATTCACCACCACATGTTCCGCATGCGTCTCCAGCGGGTTGCTCTCCAGCCAGCGCTGAACGTTAAAATCGGCGATCAGCTGGGCCACCGGATGGTTACGCAGCTTCGCCTGGCTTTGACCAAACAGCAGACAACTGGCGGGGTTGGCCAGTTCCACCTTGCCTTTGGTATCCAGCGACAGCACCGGCTCCGGCATCGCCACCAGCAGGGCGCTGAGCGCCAGGTGTTCACGCTCCGATGGCATCCACGGCACGGTGCGCACATCTGTCACGCCGGCGATACGACGGATCTCTGCCATCAGGCTGCTGAACGTGGCGAACTCCAGTTCGGCAAAATTGAGGTAAATTCGGCCAATAGGGTCAATATCGATACCGCGCAGGTCTATGCCGCGCAGCACCAGCAAATCGAGCAATTCACGAGTCAGACCGAGACGGTCTTCACAAAAGACTTCAAGACGCATGGGAGTGTTCACCCTAAAAGTGCCAATGACGGGAGAATAATAGGACAGGAATGGGTTTTCGGGAAGCTAACTGTCAACAATTATTGACAGTATGGCGGAAAAATGGGCGTTGTGCCGTAAAGTCAGGCGGTCAGTGGCTAAATGACCGCCTCGGCGAGCCGGGATCCGACGTGCCCTGTCGGCCGGGCAAGGCGAAACCGCCGCCCGGCAATGTCTTTCAGCGGGGATCAGTTCTCCGGGCGGGTTTTGCTTTTCTGCAGGGTCTCTTTCAACTGCCCAATCAGCTCGCGACGAAAATCGCCGAGCCGCGGTTTATCATCGGCGATCCACGGCAGTGGGCGGCACAGCTCCATTGCCTTGATCCCGAGACGGGCGGTCAGCAGTCCGGCGCCGATGCCCTGCGCGGCGCGCGCCGACAGCCGGGCCGCCAGATCCTGCGACATCCAGTCCATCCCCACCTCGCGCACCAGTTCGCTGGCGCCAGCGAAAGCGATATTCAGCAATACCAGGCGAAACAGTCGCAGACGGCTGTAATACCCGAGCTCAATGCCGTACAACGTGGCAATTCGGTTGATCAGCCGCAGGTTACGCCAGGCGATAAACGCCATATCCACCAGTGCCAGCGGGCTGACGGCAATCATCAGCGTCGACTCCGCCGCCGAACGGCTGATTTCCCGCCGCGCCTGGGCATCCAGCACCGGCTGCACCAGCTGCGCATAAAGGCTCACCACTTCACGATCGCTTTGCGTTTCGTGGATAGCAGCATACCAGCGCTGCAGCGCCGGATGCGACTGATCCAGACCGGCCTGCTGCGCCAGTTTCTCGCAAAAGGCTTTCCCTTTGCCGACCGCGTGACTGTGCAGCATATCGCGCGCTTCATCGCGTTCGTGGGCGCGCTGGCGCAGTCGCCACAGGCGGCGCCACTCGGTGGCCACCGACCCGACGCCAGCCCCGACGATCAGCGCACCGGCGACGCAGCCGCCCAGCGCAATCCAGTCCTGGGTCTGCCAGGCGTTAGCCGTCCACTGTACGCCTTGCGCCACGACGCTGACGCCGAAAATCGCCAGTCCGGCGCTGACCATCCGCCGCCACAGGCTGCGTTTGGGTCGCAGGACCGACTCCACCACCGCTTCCGCCGCCCCCTCTTCCTCTTCGCCGGTCACCAGCCGCGCTGGCGCGAAGTTGTCCGCCTCGAGGCGGTCGAAGGCGCGGGCGCTTTTCAGCGGCGGTATTTTTTCCGCTTGCAGCGGGCCATCAAAATCAATCCGCGGTTTTAAGGGTTCGCTCATCGCAGTTTATCTCCAATCAAAAATTCCAGCGCCGCGTCGAGGCGAATGTGCGGCAAAGGCCGATCGACATCCATGACCTGCGGACGAAAGTTTTCAAACTGAAATCCCTGCTGCTGCCAGAAGGCCTGGCCCGGCAGGCGCGCGGGTACCTCGCCAGGATAGATGGTCAACGGCTGGCCATCGCTCAGCCGATCGCCGCGCAGGGCGGGAATTTTCTCGCCATTAACCTCAATCAACCCGCTCTGGGTCGCCTGAATGGACGCCAGCCCCAGGCAATCCATACTGATCCCCTCAAAGGCGGCGTTCTGCCACGCGTCCTGAATCAACTGCTGCAGGAGCGACACCATATTGCTGTGCTGATCGACCGTGACGTGATCGGCTTTGGTGGCGGCAAACAGCAGCTTGTCGATGACCGGCGAAAACAACCGGCGGAACAAGGTGCGCTGCCCGTAATGGAAACTTTGCATCAGCTGGGTCAACGCCAGACGCATATCGTTAAAGGCCTGCGGCCCGCTGTTGAGCGGCTGCAGACAGTCCACCAGCACAATCTGCCGATCGAAGCGCAGGAAGTGCTCTTTGTAGAACCCCTTCACCACCCTTTCGCAATAGTATTTGTAGCGTTCGCGCAGCATGCCGGCGTTGCTGTGTTTGTCCGCCTGCGCCAGCTTGGCTTCGCCGACGGCATCGACGTCAGGCCAGGGGAAAAACTGCAGCGCCGGCGCGCCCGCCATTTCACCGGGCAGGACAAAGCGCCCGGGCTGGATAAAGTGCAGCCCTTCACGCTTACAGGCGTGCAGATAGTCCGTCCAGGCGGCGGCGATATCAGCCAGACGGGCCTCGTCGGCAGGTGCCAGCGGATCCAGCCCGGCGCACAGCTGCCGCCAGCGGGCCGACCACTCCGCACGCTGTCCCTGCAGGAGTCCGGTCATCTGTCGTGACCAGCTCAGATAATCCTGTGCCAGCATCGGCAGGTCGAGCAGCCACTCGCCCGGATAGTCGACGATCTCCAGATACAGCGTGGAGGTGTCTTTAAAATGGCGCAGCAGGGAGTCATTCGAACGGTAGCGCAGCGCGAGACGGATCTCGCTCACCCCGCGCGTCGGGGTTGGCCACATAGGAGGCTGGCCGTACAGCTGGGCCAGCCCTTCGTCGTAGGTGAATCGGGGAATGCCAAAGTCCCGCTGCGGCACGCGCTTGACGCCGAGCAGCCGCTCTTCGCGTGCGGCGCTCAACAGCGGCAGGCGGGCGCCGGTGTGGATATTCAACAGTTGATTGACCAGCGCGGTGATAAACGCCGTTTTACCGCTGCGGCTCAGGCCGGTCACCGCCAGACGTAAATGCCGGTCAACCCCGCGGTTGACCAGCGCATTCAATTCAGTTTTCAGTCGCTTCATCGCCAGTCCGTTATGCCCTGAAGGTGGTTCTCGTTATCATAAGCTATCTGGTGAGGATAAGCAGGGCAACGTTCATCCCTGGGGGATTTCCTCACGGCGGCATTATTTCATCCCGCGCGTGACGCGGTTGGCCAGCCGGCTGAGCAGCGGCTCCAGTGCCACCGCCAGCAGCATTTTCAGCGGCCGACGCGCGACCGATTTGACCGCCCAGCCGGCAACGCCCGCCGGGCCATAACGCAGCGCGGTCAGCAGCGCCAGCTTACCGACGATTTTCAGACCGGGCTTTACTTGCTGCCCGGCGCGTTGCCATTTGCTATTCATGCGTTGCCTCACTCGTTAAAAACAGGATTTACAGCTGGCGAAAGCGGCTGCGCAGCGTAAAGGTGTCGGAGGTCACATACCGCTCCATTTCACGCAGACGCTGTTCACCGGAGGCCAGCTCGGCATCCACGGCGGCCAGCAGATCGCCATTGCTCGGCGCTTTGTGTCCGTACAGCTCGCTGTCCGGCATCGGATCCAGAGCAAAAGTCAAAATGATGTAGGCCACCAGGACAAAGAAAAAGAGGCCGAAAATCATCGCCAGCACGGTAATCAGGCGCACCAGCTTCACCGGGACATCAAGATGCTGAGCAATGCCCGCGCAGACGCCCTTCACCATCCCGCGCTGCGGGATACGCCACAGTTTTTTATTCAGATCCAGTCCGGCCATTATTTGTCTCTCCAGTTCGGATGTTCGGCATCCAGGATCGCTTCCAGCGCCTGAATACGTTCGCGCATCCGCTTCGCGTCATCGGTCAACTGCAGCAGCCGTTGCTGTTCATTTTGTGTCAGACTGCCGTTGGCGCCGCGATTGTTATAATGCAGCCACAGCCAGACCGGCAGAACAAACAGCACAAACAGCGTCAGCGGAATGGCGAGAAAAAGCATGCTCATGTGTACTCCTTACAGGGGGGTGAGCCGCGGCGCAACGCCGCGCCGCGCAATCGTACTTACTGGTTCGACTGGTTCATTTTGGCTTTCAACGCCGCCAGTTGATCGCTGATTTCGTCGTCTGCTTTCAGTTCGGCAAACTGCTGATCCAGCGTCTGCTGCTTGCCAAAGCGGTGGCTCTCCGCTTCCGCTTCCATCTGATCGATGCGGCGCTCAAACGATTCAAAGCGGGCCATCGCCTCATCCAGTTTACCGCTGTCCAGCTGGCGACGCACATCGCGGGACGAACTCGCCGCCTGATGGCGCAGCGCCAGCGCCTGCTGACGGGCGCGGGTTTCGCTGAGTTTGTTCTCGAGCTCGCCAATCTCTTTTTTCATGCGCGCCAGCGTTTCATCCACCAGCTGCACTTCGTGGTCCAGCTGAGCAATCAGGTCGGTCAGCTTCTGTTTTTCGATCAGCGCCGCCCGGGCCAGATCCTCTTTCTCTTTACGCAGCGCCAGCTCGGCTTTTTCCTGCCATTCCGCCTGTTGGGCGACCGCCTGCTCAATACGACGGGACAGCTGTTTCTTTTCCGCCAGCGCGCGGGCCGACGTCGAACGCACCTCCACCAGCGTGTCTTCCATCTCCTGGATCATCAGACGCACCAGCTTTTGCGGGTCCTCCGCTTTCTCCAGCAGGGAGTTGATGTTGGCGTTCACGATGTCGGCAAAACGAGAAAAAATACCCATAATTTCAATCCTCATAGTTCTGGTTTCAGGTATTCACCTGTGGCTTAGCTAATACAAATGGCGTGCCAACTTTTTATCTTATTGATTTTAAACAGAGTGGTTGCGAATTGTGCAAGGCGTTGCTACAGTCACCTGGTTAATCACACTACTTAATGGCGAAATTCATCATGGCGCAGTACAAGGATAATCTGCTGGGCGAGGCCAACAGCTTTCTCGAGGTGCTGGAACAGGTTTCCCGGCTGGCCCCGCTGGATAAACCGGTGCTGGTCATCGGCGAGCGCGGTACCGGGAAAGAGCTTATCGCTAACCGTCTGCACTACCTCTCCAGCCGCTGGCAGGGGCCGTTTATCTCGCTGAACTGCGCGGCGCTGAACGACAATCTGCTCGACTCGGAGCTGTTCGGCCACGAAGCCGGGGCCTTCACCGGGGCCAGCAAGCGCCATCCCGGGCGCTTCGAACGCGCCGACGGCGGGACGCTGTTTCTCGATGAGCTGGCGACGGCGCCGATGCTGGTGCAGGAGAAGCTATTAAGAGTCATTGAATATGGCGAGCTGGAGCGCGTAGGCGGTAGCCAGCCGCTGCAGGTTAACGTCCGGCTGGTGTGCGCCACCAACGCCGATCTGCCGCAAATGGTAGAGGAAGGCCATTTTCGCGCCGACCTGCTCGACCGTCTGGCCTTCGACGTGGTACAGCTCCCCCCGCTGCGTGAACGGCAGAGCGACATCATGCTGCTCGCCAACCAGTTTGCCATTCAGATGTGCCGCGAACTTGGCCTGCCGCTGTTTCCCGGCTTTAGCGAGCGGGCGACCGCAACGCTGCTCGGCTACCGCTGGCCGGGCAATATTCGCGAACTGAAGAATGTCGTCGAGCGCTCGGTGTATCGCCACGGCGACAGCGAGCATGAGCTGGACGCGATTATCCTTAATCCTTTCCGCCAGACTACCTCACCCACGCCGGAAGCCGCGTCCGGCGAAGAGCTGCCCGCCCTGCCGCTGGATTTGCGCGATTTTCAGCTGCAGCAGGAAAAACGCCTGCTGCAGCGGAGTCTGGAGCAGGCGAAGTATCATCAGAAGCAGGCGGCGGAGCTGCTGGGGTTGACCTATCACCAGCTCCGCGCGCTACTGAAAAAGCATCAGCTGTGAGAGGTGCGCGGCAGCAGCAGCGCGCTCACCGCCATCGCGCCCAGGCATAAGACGGCGTTGAACCACAGGGCATACTGGGCGGCATGGGCCATGCCCAGCGGTAAAAACAGCGCAAAAAGTGACGCCGTCACGGCAATGCCCATTGCCCCGCCCAGCGAGCTGCCCATCTTGTAGATCCCCGAGGCGACGCCGATTTTGTTCTCCGGCGCGTTGGCCACCGCCGTATCCGTTGACGGCGTGGCGTAGCAGCCCAGCCCGAGACCAAACAGCACATTGCTGGCGAACACCACCCCGATATACAGCGCCTTATCGAGAAAAGTGCAAGATATCAGGCCGATGGCAATGGCGGTCAGCACCGGCCCGGCCATCATCGGCAGCCGGGCGCCATAGCGCTGCAGCAGCTTCTCGCCGACCCGGATCATCGCCAGGACGGTCACCAGATAGCCGAGGGTCATCATCCCGCTCTCCAGCGGCGTCAGGTGGTGCCCCTGCTGCAGCCAGATGCTGGCGATCATCATGGTGCCAATCGCCCCATTGAGCAGAAAGTTCGACAGCACTGCCGCGCCGTAGGCCCGGTTACGAAACAGCGCAAAATCAATCAGCGCCGCCTCGCCTTTGCGCATGCCGTTGCGGATAAATACCGCCCCCGCCGCCAGCGCCCCGACCAGCATGGTCAACGACAGCGGGCTGCTCCAGCCCCAGCCGTGGCCTTTGCTGATAAACAAATTCACCAGCACCAGCGCGGCAATCAGGCTCAGCAGACCGCCGACGTCCAGCTTATGCTGGCTGGCGCTGGCGCTGCGGCTCTCCGGCGTGCCGCGCAGCAAAAACAGCGCCAGCAGGGCGACGGCGATGGAGAAGACGAAGATCCAGCGCCAGCCGAGCCCGGTGGCGATGGCCCCGCCAACGAAGGAACAGAGACCGCTGCCGCCCCACGAGCCGATGACCCAGAAGCTGACCGCCCGTTGACGCGCACGCCCCTCATACCAGGTCTTAATCAGCGCCAGCGTCGCCGGCATAATGCACGCTGCCGACAGCCCCTGTAGCACCCGGCCGGCCAGGAACAGCCCCGGTCCCTGAGCGACCACCAGCATGGCGCTGCCGACGATGCTCAGCCCCAGTCCGAGGGTGGTCATCCGCATCCGGCCAAACTTGTCCGCCAGGCCGCCACTGGCGACCACGAAACAGCCGCTGAACAGCGCGCTGAGGCTGACGGCCAGAGTTAAGGTTTCAAGGGAGATATCAAGACTGCTTTTCATCGCCGGCACCACGTTAATCACCGACTGGGCAAACAGCCAGAAGGTTAAAACGCTTAGCACAATCCCCACCAGCAGGCGATCGCTGCCGACAAAGGGGGTGTCGCTCACGGTGACAGTGCTCATCGCATGGCCCTCCTGTTTCCGGTGATTAACGCAGATAGTGTTCCGCCAGACCGCACCACAGCGCCGCCCCGGTCAGCAACAGCGCGTCGTTGAAGTCATAGCCCGGGTTATGGACCATGCAGCGATCCGGCTCATCGCCGGCGCCGATGGTGAAATAGCTGCCATGCGGGTGCTGCTCCAGCATGAAGGCAAAATCTTCACTGCCCATAAACGGCTTCACCTCGCCCACCTGCTCTGCGCCAAACAGCGATGTCGCCACCTCCCGCACCATCGCGTTGGCCGCCGGATCGTTACGCAATACCGGGCTGCCGTTGACGTGCGTCAGCGTGGCCGTGGCGTTGAAGCTCTCCGCCTGAGCCATGGCGATATCATGGATCCGCTGCAGCACGGTCTCGCGCACCTGCTCATTGAGGGTGCGCACCGTGAGCTTCATCAGCACGTGATCGTTAATGATATTGGGCGCGTGTCCGGCCTGGATGCTGCCGACGGTCACCACCGCCGGTTCGAACGGGGTGATATTGCGCGAGACGATCGACTGCAGCGCGAGGGTGATATGGCAGGCGACCAGCGTGGCATCCACGGTATGCTCCGGTACCGCGCCGTGGCCGCCAACGCCTTTCACCTCAATATGCAGCGTATCGGAGGAGGCCATCATCGCCCCGTCGCGCAGGCCGATCTTGCCCAGCGGCTGACCCGGCATATTGTGCAGGCCGAAGATGGCATCGCAGGGGAACTGGTCAAACAGACCGTCCTCGACCATCACTCGCCCGCCGTACAGCAACTCTTCCGCGGGCTGGAAAATCAGCTGCAGCGTCCCGGTAAACTGGCGGGTGCGCGCCAGATATTCTGCCGCGTAGAGCAGCGTGGTGGTGTGCCCGTCATGGCCGCAGCCGTGGAATCGCCCCTCGACCTGGCTTGCCCACGGCTTCCCGCTCCGCTCCTGCATCGGCAGGGCATCCATATCCGCCCGCAGGCCGAGGCGTTTTTTCCCGTGGCCGACGCGCAGCGTGCCCACCACTCCGGTGCCCGCCAGGCCGCGGTGAACCTCGTATCCCCACTCGCCAAGCAGTCGGGCGACCTCGCTGCTGGTCTGATGTTCTTCAAAGCCGATCTCCGGCTGCTGGTGGAACTGGCGACGCAGGGCAATAAATTGCGCCTCGTTGACCTGCAAGGCTTCAAGCAACGGATGTGTCATTTTTGTTATTCCTGTGTTGTGTTTGCACGACACTTTCGAGTTTATGCGGGTGAAACAGCTTTCAGGTGCGCTTTTTTGTTTTATATTGACGAGAAATCAATGACTGTTTTTCATACATATCAGTTATGACAAAAAATAACGGGTTGTTTTTTGTCTGCGGAGGAGTGTTACGTGGAGCAGCATTCAGGGGACTTTAGCGTTGCCGTGCGCGATGTCCGTCAGTTGAACCAGCCGGAAAGCGATCTGCTGACGCTGCTGTGGGTGCTGGAGGGGTCTGTGACGCTGACGGAGGCCGACGCTGCGCAGCCGCTCGCCGTCGACGGGCTGGCGATCGTTAACCGCAATCGTCGCTGGAACCTGCGCGGCGACGGGGCCAATGCGGTGATGTTCCTGACCCTTTCCGCCAGCTGGTTGACCCGCATTGACAGCGCTTTTTTTGCCGTCGATTACCAGATAACGCCGCGCACCCGGGATGCGGAGGACGGCCTGCGCCGCCTGATGCGCCAGCTGCTGGTGAGCGGCCTCGTCAATCATCCTGGCCATTACCGGCTGGAGGCCAATCGCTGGCTGAGTGAGATAGCGCTCCTGCTGGCCACGCGCTTCAGCCAGCCCATCGCCTCCACGCCACGCCGTGGGGCGGAGAACTGGAGCCGGCGAATCGCCAGCGTGGTGGCGCGGATCGACGCCAACTATCAGCGCCGCCTCTCGTTACAGGAGGTGGCGGCAGCGGAATTTGTCTCCGAGGCCTGGCTGTCGCGCTTATTTCACAAAGAGGTCGGGGTGAGTTTTGTTCAATACCTCACCGCGCTGCGCCTGCGCCACGCCGCCGAACAGTTGTTGACCACCCGCAAACCCGCCCAGCAAATCGCCCGCGAACAGGGGTTCGCCAGTACCCGTATGATGAGCGATCTGTTTAAGCGCCAGCACGGCGTGACGCCGCGCCAGTATCGTGAACAGCATCCCCGGGAGCTTGCCCGGCCGCGGCCGCCGCAGGCCGACCGCTGGCAGCCGGTCGCTGTCGACCGGCTCTATGCTCGCCTCAATGAACCGGAACCACGCGACCGGGAAAGTCCCCCGCTGCCGATCAATCCGCCGCAGACCCGGGAGATCAACCTGCAGGAACGCCCGGCGCGCGCCGCCGTGCTGCGCCATACCCGGATGGTGGTGACCGTGCGCGAGCTGGACGATCTGCTGCGGGAGGATGTGCGCCGGGAACTGGAGCAGTTGCACCGCGCCCTGCCGGTGTATGCCATCGATATCAACGATCCCTTTCTCAGCAGCCGGCTGTTCGGCACCGGCTGGGACGATCCGCAGATGGCCGGCTACGCCTGCTGGTATAACCTGCAGCAGATTTTTAGCTGGCTGGCGGCGATGGGCTGGAACGTGATCCTTCACACCGGCGTCACCACCCGCAGCGACCTGCTGCAGCGGTTTCTGCTGCTCGCCGCCAACCATTTTCCGCCGGCCACGCTCAACAGCTGGCGCTTTGTCTGGCACTGGTCGCCGCAGGCCAGCGAAGCGGCCCGCCAGGCGGCCTGGCGCCAGCAGCGCGAGGTTCTTCACCGCCTGCTGCCGCAGCCGCAGCTGGGGATCTGGCACCGCTTTGCACCCAGCGATCCCGGGAACGATCCGCTGTTTCACTCACCGCTGCTGGCGGAGGCGGATTTTCTCGCCTGCCAGGCAGATGCCAACGAACAGCTGGATCTGGCGCAGGCAGACAGCAGCCGCCTGGCGTCCAGCGAACATTATCCGCTGCACAAGTTGCGGCAGATCCACAGCGCCCTGCGCCAGCGACAGCTTAACCTGCCGCTGTGGCTGCTCTCCTGGAATACCCTGACCGGCGATACGCGGGATACCAACGGCCGCTTTTTTCGCGGCGCGCTGTTGATGGATAATCTGCTGGGGGTGGCGGACCAGGTCTGGCTGGCGGGCTTCTGGTTAAATTCAGGCCTCCAGGGCGAAGCCCGTGCTAACGGGAAGCTCGATACCTCCAGCCTGGCGCTGCACTATCTGCATGGCCTGCCTCGCCCGGTTTACTGGGTACTGTGGCTCTGGCGGCGGCTACGCGGCGAGATCCTGTTTCAGGATAAAAACCTGCTGTTGCTTCACCACCAGGGGCACTACCAGCTGCTGCTGCGCAATACGGTGGTCTACAATCCCTGGCTCTCCAGCGAAGCGGCTTTTATCCAGCGCTTCAGCCAGCCCTACAGCGTGCGGCTGCAGGGGCTGGAGGGCGGCTGGCGCGTCAAACAGCACCTGTTCGATCAGCATCATGGCGCGTTATTCCCGCTGGTCGACGCCTTTCGCAGCCGCAGCGGCCCTGACGCCGAGGATTACCAGTGGCTGATGCATCAGGCCCGTCCGGCGCTCAGCGTGGAAGATGCCCGGCTCGACGGACACTGGCTGCGGGTCGACTCGCTGGAGAGCAATGCTCTGGCGCTGTACGAATTTACGCCTCAGCGCTCACCAGGCGAGGATCCCGCCCCCGCAAGCAAACCGTGAATTTTCCGCTGACTTTCCGTCGTTGCCGGATTAAAGACCAGTAGCGAAAGATCGGGGCGGCCTTCCACGGCAAAAGAGGTGAACTCCAGATCGAGCGGGCCCATCTGCGGGTGGTGAATGCGCTTATAGCCTTCTCCGTGGCCGGCGACGTCATGGCTTTGCCAGAAACGGGCGAACTCAACGCTCTGCTGCGTGAGTTCAGCGATCAACTGGTCAGTTTCCGCCGTCGCCCCCATCCGGGTGACGTCGGCGCGAAAAGCGTTGACGATAAGCTGCCCCACCGTCTGCCAGTCTTCCAGCGTGCTGCGGGCTTCAGGTCGGGTAAACAGGCGGCGCAGTACGTTGCGCTCCGCCAGCGGAAGCTGGCTGTAGTCGGTTAGCACCCTGGCCGCCGCCGCGTTCCAGGCGATGACGTCCCAGCTGGCGGTGCGGATAATCGCCGGAATGGTGAAAGCATCAAGCACCCGCTGCAGCCGCGGCGTCATATCATCTGTCACCGTCAGACGCGTCTGCGGCGGATGGCCAAAGGCGAGAATAAACAGATGCTCGCGCTCCGGGGTGGTCAGCCGCAGACCGCAGGCGATCCGCTCCAGCACCTCGCGGGAGGGCGCCCCGCCGCGCCCCTGTTCAAGCCAGGTATACCAGGTCGGGCTGATACTGGCGAGCTGCGCGACCTCTTCGCGGCGCAGCCCCGGCGTGCGCCGACGTCCCGCCGGGAAGCCAAACGTCACCGGATCAAGACGCTGGCGCCGGGCGCGGAGAAAATCGCCTAAAGCATGGTTGTCAGAAGTGTTCATCATCTGCCTGTGGGATCTGCCTGTTAGAATTTATACCCCGATAATGTCTCTACTTTTATAGTATGACATCGCAGGTAGGATACGCCTGAAACCCGTTCAGGAGATCCATGATGCGTATATTTCTTACCGGTGCGAGCGGCTTTATCGGCTCACGTATTCTTCCGGCCCTGCAGGCGTCGGGCCATCAGGTTATCGGCCTCGCGCGCAGCGACACCGTAGCGCAGACCCTGAAGGCGCTTGGCGTCGAGGTGCACCGCGGCACGCTGGACGCCCCGGAGTCGCTACTGGCCGGCGTCGAGGGCGCCGACGCCGTGATCCATACCGCCTTCGACCACGACTTCAGCCGCTTTGCCGCCAACTGTGAGAAAGACCGCCAGGCGATCCTGACCATGGGTCGGGCGCTGCAAGGCAGCGCGCGGCCACTGATCATCACCTCCGGCACGTTGATGGGCGACGACGGGAGCGGCGTCCCGGCCCGGGAGTCGTGCTTTAACGCAGGGCACCCCAGCCCGCGCACCGCCTCTGAGCTCGGTGGTCAGCAGTTGCTGGAAGCGGGAGTGGATGTCCGGGTGGTTCGCCTGCCGCAGGTGCATGACACCGTGCGCCAGGGGCTACTGACCAGCTACATCGAACGCGCGGTCGCCAACGGGGCGGTGGCCCTGCGCGGCGAGGGAAGCAATCGCTGGTCCGCCGCCCATGTCAATGACGTCGCGCGACTGTACGTTAGCGCCCTGCTGCAGGGCGCGGCCGGTGAGCGCTATCATGCGGTGGACGAAGAGGGGATCGCGTTACGGGATATTGCTGCGCTCATTGCTCAGGGAGTAAACCTGCCGCTGACCCACCTGGATGAGTCGCAGGTCGACGCCTGGTTCGGCTGGTTTGCGCCATTTACCGCCCTCGATCTGCGCGCCAGCTCCGCATGGACCCGTGAGCGATTGCAGTGGCAGCCGGTTGGCCCCGGGCTGCTGGAGGACCTGCGACATATGGATTATCAAAAAGTGACGTTGTCACAATAAGCAGGCGAGGCCCCTGCTTATTTCCTGACGGGCTCGCCCGCTGCCCGTCAGCCCCTCTGCTCTCTCCCCGCTATACTGAATACATCTCCCCGGCGTCAGCGCCTGTTTCATCGTCTTGCAAACCGCGGCCAAACAGACCTGACTGGCGATATCGGCGATAAAAAGTTACCATGTTTCAATATACAGACTCGGTTCCGCTACTATTTTAATCAATTGACTGAATACTATACGCTCCCGGTGACCGCATTATCCCTCAGGCTTGTTGAAGGCGGTGGTGAATGTCTATTAATCTTAATAAGATAGAGTTCAACTCTATAATCAAACAGAAAATATGCGCCTGAAATTGTCATCTCTCCTGGCAGCGGTTTCCCTGCTGTGTGGGCAGGCCTTTGCCGCCCCTGTGCTCCCTGACCGCGCCGATATCCGCGACAGCGGTTTCGTCTATTGCGTCAGCGGCCAGGTGAATACCTTTAATCCGCAGAAAGTCAGCAGCGGCCTGATTGTCGATACGCTGGCCGCTCAGATCTACGATCGTCTGCTTGACGTCGACCCCTATACCTACCGGCTGGTCCCCGAGCTGGCGGAGAGCTGGGAAGTCCTCGATAACGGCGCCACATACCGCTTCCACCTGCGCCGCCATGTCCCGTTTCAACGCACGGCATGGTTTACCCCGACGCGGGACTTCAACGCGGATGACGTGATTTTTACCTTTGGGCGTATTTTTAACCGCGACCATCCGTGGCACAACGTCAACGGCAGCAGCTTCCCCTACTTCGACAGTCTGCAGTTTGCTGACAGCGTGGAGAGCGTGCGTAAGCTGGATAATCAGACCGTGGAGTTTCGCCTCAAGCGGCCGGACGCCTCGTTCCTCTGGCATCTGGCCACTCACTATGCGTCGATTACCTCTGCCGAATATGCCGCCCGCTTAACGCAAGACGACCGCCAGGAACAACTGGATCGCCAGCCGGTCGGCACCGGTCCGTTCCAGTTGTCCGAGTACCGCTCCGGGCAATATATCCGTCTGCAGCGTCACCCCGACTACTGGCGCGGCAAACCGTTGATGCCGCAGGTGGTGGTGGACCTTGGCTCTGGCGGTACCGGCCGACTGTCGAAACTGCTCACCGGGGAATGCGACGTGCTGGCCTGGCCCGCCGCCAGCCAGTTGACAATCCTGCGCGACGACCCGCGCCTGCGCCTGACGCTACGCCCGGGAATGAACATTGCCTGGCTGGCCTTCAACACCGCCAAGCCGCCGCTGGATAACCCCGAGGTGCGCCACGCGCTGGCGCTGGCCATTAACAACCAGCGCCTGATGCAGTCCATCTACTACGGCACCGCAGAGACGGCGGCATCCATGCTGCCGCGCGCCTCGTGGGCCTATGATAACGACGCTAAGATTACCGAATATAATCCCAGGGAGGCCCGCACGCGCCTGAAGGCCCTGGGTCTGGAAAACCTGACCCTCAAGCTGTGGGTGCCCACCAGCTCGCAGGCGTGGAACCCCAGCCCGCTGAAAACGGCGGAGCTGATCCAGGCGGATATGGCGCAGATTGGCGTCAAGGTGATTATTGTGCCGGTGGAAGGACGCTTCCAGGAAGCGCGCCTGATGGACATGAACCATGATCTGACGCTCTCCGGTTGGGCGACGGACAGCAACGATCCGGACAGTTTCTTCCGGCCACTGCTGAGCTGCGCGGCGATCGCCTCGCAAACCAACTTTGCCCACTGGTGTAACCGGGAGTTTGATGACGTGCTGCAAAAAGCGCTGCTCTCGCAACAGCTCTCCTCGCGGATGGACGCTTACAAAGAGGCGCAGCGGATCCTCGCCCGCGAACTGCCGGTCCTGCCGCTGGCCTCCTCGCTGCGTTTGCAGGCCTATCGCTATGATATGAAAGGCCTCGTGCTGAGCCCCTTCGGTAACGCTTCGTTCGCTGGCGTATCGCGGGAGAAAACCGAAGAGGTGAAAAAGCCATGATTATTTTTACCCTGCGTCGTCTGCTGTTGCTGCTGGTCACCCTCTTTTTTCTGACCTTTATCGGCTTCAGCCTGAGTTATTTTACCCCTCATGCGCCGCTACAGGGCGCCTCCTTGTGGAATGCGTGGCTGTTCTGGTTTCAAGGGGTGCTGCACTGGGATTTTGGCGTCTCCAGCATTAACGGCCAGCTGATTTCCGAACAGTTGCGCGACGTGTTCCCGGCGACCATGGAGCTGTGCATCCTCGCCTTCGGCTTTGCCCTGCTGATTGGCATTCCGGTGGGCATGATCGCCGGCGTAATGCGCAATAAATGGCCCGATACGTTGATCAGCGCCATCGCGCTGGTTGGTTTCTCGATTCCGGTGTTCTGGCTGGCGCTGCTGCTGACCCTCTTCTTCTCGCTGACTCTTGGCTGGTTTCCGGTCTCTGGCCGCTTCGACCTGCTGTATGAGGTGAAAACCGTCACCGGTTTTGCGCTGATTGACGCCTGGATCTCGGACTCGCCATGGCGCCATGAAATGATCGTCAGCGCCGCACGACATATGGTGCTGCCGGTGCTGACCCTGGCGGTGGCCCCCACCACCGAGGTGATCCGCCTGATGCGCATCAGCACCAGCGAGGTTTATGACACCAACTATGTGAAGGCGGCTGCCACCCGCGGCGTGTCGCGACGCAAAATTTTACTGCGCCATGTACTGCACAACGCCCTGCCGCCGGTGATCCCGCGCCTCGGCCTGCAGTTTTCCACCATGCTCACCCTGGCGATGATCACTGAGATGGTGTTCAGCTGGCCCGGACTGGGACGCTGGCTGATCAACGCGATCCGCCAGCAGGACTACGCGGCGATCTCCGCCGGCGTCATGGTGATTGGTGCACTGGTTATTATCGTCAACGTGATTTCCGATATCCTCGGTGCCATGGCTAACCCGCTGAAACATAAGGAATGGTATGCCCTACGATAGCGTTTATCTGGAAAAGCGTCCGCCCGGCGCGCTGCGCACCGTATGGCGTAAATTCTATGGTGACACCACGGCGATGATCGGCCTGTACGGCTGCGCGGGTCTGCTGTTGCTCTGCGTCTTCGGCGGCTGGTTCGCCCCCTATGGTATCGATCAGCAGTTCCTTGGCTACCAGTTGCTGCCGCCGTCGTGGTCGCGCTATGGCGAAGTCTCCTTCTTCCTGGGAACCGATGACCTGGGCCGCGATGTGCTGAGCCGGCTGCTGAGCGGCGCGGCGCCGACCGTCGGCGGGGCCTTCGTCGTCACCCTCGGCGCGACGCTGTTTGGCCTGGTGCTGGGCGTAATTGCCGGGTCGACCCACGGCCTGCGTTCGGCGGTGATGAATCATATTCTCGATACCCTGCTCTCTATTCCCTCGCTGCTGCTGGCGATTATCGTCGTCGCGTTCGCCGGGCCGCACCTCAGCCATGCGATGTTCGCCGTCTGGCTGGCGCTGCTCCCGCGCATGGTGCGTTCCGTCTACAGCATGGTCCACGACGAGCTGGAGAAAGAGTACATCATCGCCGCTCGCCTCGACGGGGCGTCGACGCTGAACATTTTGCTGTTTGCCATTCTGCCCAATATTGCCTCTGGCCTGGTGACCGAGATCACCCGCGCCCTGTCGATGGCCATTCTGGATATTGCCGCGCTGGGCTTTCTTGATCTCGGCGCCCAGCTGCCTTCACCGGAATGGGGAGCCATGCTGGGCGATGCGCTGGAGCTTATCTATGTCGCACCGTGGACCGTGATGCTGCCCGGGGCCGCGATTATGCTCAGCGTACTGCTGGTCAACCTGCTGGGCGACGGTATTCGCCGGGCGATCATTGCCGGGGTACAATAATGCCGTTACTCGATATTCGTCACTTAACTATCGAATTTAGAACCAACGAAGGTTGGGTGAAAGCCGTCGATCGCGTCAGTTTGACCCTGACTGAAGGCGAGATCCGCGGCCTGGTGGGCGAATCCGGTTCCGGGAAAAGCCTCATCGCCAAAGCCATCTGTGGGGTGACCAAAGACAACTGGCGGGTCACCGCCGACCGCATGCGTTTCGATGATATCGACCTGCTGCGGCTGTCGAACCGCGAGCGGCGCAAACTGATCGGCCACAACGTGTCGATGATTTTCCAGGAGCCGCAGTCCTGTCTTGATCCCTCTGAGCGCATCGGCCAGCAGCTGATCCAGAGTATCCCCGGCTGGACCTACAAGGGCCGCTGGTGGCAACGGCTGGGCTGGCGTAAGCGCCGGGCGATAGAGCTGTTGCACCGCGTCGGCATTAAGGATCACAAAGACGCGATGCGCAGCTTCCCCTATCAGCTCACCGACGGTGAGTGTCAGAAGGTGATGATTGCCATCGCCCTGGCCAACCAGCCGCGTCTGCTGATCGCCGATGAACCCACCAATGCCATGGAACCCACCACCCAGGCGCAGATTATTCGTCTGCTGACGCGGCTCAACCAGAATAACAACACCACTATTTTGCTGATCAGCCACGACCTGCAGATGCTCAGCAAATGGGCGGATAAAATCAACGTCATGTACTGCGGACAGACGGTAGAGAGCGGCCCGAGTGAAGAGCTGATCACCCTCCCGCATCACCCGTACACTCAGGCATTAATCCGTGCGATCCCGGATTTTGGCAGCGCCATGCCACATAAAAGCCGCCTCAACACCCTGCCGGGGGCGATCCCGCTGCTGGAGCAGTTGCCCATCGGCTGTCGGCTGGGGCCGCGCTGCCCTTACGCCCAGCGCGAGTGTATTGAAACGCCGCGTCTTACCGGGGCGCGCAACCATCTGTACGCCTGTCATTTCCCGCTGAACATGGAGAAAGAGTGAAATGGTCGAAACATTGCTGGAAGTTCGCCAACTCAGTAAGACCTTTCGCTACCGCACCGGCTGGTTTCACCGCCAGACGGTGGAGGCCGTCAAGCCGCTGAGTTTTACTCTGCGCGAACGGCAGACGCTGGCGATCATCGGCGAGAACGGCTCCGGGAAATCCACCCTCGCCAAGATGCTGGCGGGGATGGTGGAACCCACCAGCGGCGAGCTGCTGATCGACGACCATCCGCTGACCTTCGGGGATTACTCCTACCGCAGCCAGAAGATTCGCATGATCTTTCAGGATCCGTCGACCTCACTGAATCCGCGCCAGCGTATCTCGCAGATCCTCGATTTTCCACTGCGGCTGAATACCGACCTCGACGCCGAGGCGCGGCAGAAGCAGATTATCGACACGTTGCGCATGGTCGGTCTGCTGCCGGACCACGTCAGCTATTACCCCCATATGCTGGCACCCGGTCAGAAGCAGCGTCTCGGCCTCGCCAGGGCGCTGATCCTGCGCCCGAAGGTCATTGTCTGCGATGAGGCGCTGGCCTCGCTGGATATGTCGATGCGCTCCCAGCTCATTAACCTGATGCTGGAGCTGCAGGAGAAACAGGGCATCTCCTATATCTATGTCACTCAGCACCTGGGAATGATGAAGCACATCAGCGATCAGGTGCTGGTGATGCATAACGGCGAAGTGGTCGAGCGCGGCAGCACCGCCGATGTGTTGGCCTCACCACTGCACGACCTGACCCGACGCCTGATCGCTGGCCACTTCGGTGAAGCCCTCACCGCCGACGCCTGGCGCAAAGACGGGAAATAGCCCCATCTCATTCACCTCGCCCGGTGACCTCACACCGGCGCGTGGCCAGCGTTCCGCTTGAGGATAGCCACCGCGTTGGCGATATCCGGCGCCAGCCAGCGATCGTCCTCCCAGGTGGGCACGCTTTGGCGCAGCAGATCGCGCGCCCGACGCGTCCCCGCCGCCAGTTTCTGCGGCTCGTGAAAATCGAGCCCCTGCGCCGCGAGTAAATATTCGATACCCAGGATCTGATAGAGGTTGCCGAGCAGGCGCTGTAGTTTCAGCGCGGCGCTGGTGCCCAGGCTTAAATGATCCTCCTGCAAAGCCGAGGTAACAAAATTATCCAGCACCGCCGGCTGCGCCAGCTGCTTATTTTCCGCGCACAACGACGCGGCGACGTACTGGGCAATCATCATGCCTGAATTCACCCCGGGTCGGGCGACCAGAAAGGCCGGCAAGCCGCTCACCAGAGGATTCACCAGCCGGTCAAGGCGTCGTTCGGCGATAGCGCCCAGCTCTGCCATGGCAATGGCCAGCAAATCGCAGGCCATTGCCACCGATTCACCGTGGGGATGCGCCTGGGACACCACCCGCCACTGCTCAAGGGTGCCCAGGATTAGGGGATTATCGGTACAGGCGTTAAGTTCGATATTAATCTGCGTCTCTGCATGACTAAACTGGTCGCGGCAGGCGCCATGCACCTGAGGCATCGAGCGGAGACTCAGCGCATCCTGGGTGCGAAGACCTTCGCTTTCGGCCAGAAGATGGCTGTCCGCCAGCAGCTCACGCAGCCGCTGGCCGCTGGTCTGGATCCCGGGACTGGCTTTCAGCGCCAGGATCTCGGCATCAAACGCCACAAGCTGGCCACGCAGCGCTTCAAAGCTCATCGCTCCGGTCACATCAGCCCAGTTCATTAAGCGCTCAGCGTCGTCTAAGGCCAGGCAGGCCAGGCCGGTCATGCACGGCGTACCGTTAACTAGACTGAGCCCCTCTTTCGCTCCCGGCGCGATGGGTTGCAGATTCAGCTGCGACAGGACCTCTGCCGCAGACCACGTTCGCCCTTGCCATAGCACATCGCCGACTCCCATCAGGGCCAGGCCAATGTGCGCCATATGCGTTAAATAGCCAACCGACCCCTGAGAGGGCACCTGCGGTGTCACGCCATGCTGCAAAAACGTCAGCAGTTGTCGCACTATTCCGGCGGAGATACCGGATTTACCGTGGCTGAAATTGGCCACCGCGGCGCACATAATAGCCCGGGTTGGGGCGACCTCCAGCAGCGGCCCCACCCCGCAGGCGTGGCTAAGCAGCGTATTGCGCGACAGCTGGTGTAACTGCGCTTCCGGCAGCGTAATGTTACACAGCGCCCCCAGCCCGGTGTTAATCCCATAGGCCACCTGACCGGCGTTAACGATATGCTGGACGATCGCCCGCCCCTGCTCGATACGCGCCCAGGCGCTTTCGCTGAGGCTCAAAGTCGCCTCGCCCCGGGCGACACAAACCACCTCCTGCCAGCGTATCGGTGCATCGCCCCACTGGATCATATTCATACGACCTGTCCTGGCTGTTGATGGCTGGAGATAAATTGCTTAAAGCGCGCGGAACCCTGAGTGCCAAATAGCGCCTCAGGCGCACCGTCGCAGTCAATCGTCCCCTGGTGCATAAATACCACCCGATTGGAGACATGGCGGGCGAATCCCAGTTCGTGGGTGACCACCAGCATCGTCCGCCCCTCTTCCGCCAGGCTGCGCATGACCTTTAACACCTCGCCGACCAGTTCGGGATCCAGCGCGGAGGTGGGTTCATCAAAGAGCATGACGTCTGGCTCCATCGCCAGCGCGCGGGCTATTGCCACGCGCTGCTGTTGGCCGCCGGAGAGCTGTGCCGGATAGAAATCCTTTCGGTTCAACATCCCCACCCGCTCCAGCAGCTGCTCAGCCTGTTCAATGCAGGTCCGTTTATCCCGTTTGAGCACGTAATGCGGCCCCTCAATGACATTCTGCAGGACCGTCATATGCGACCACAGGTTAAAACTTTGAAAGACCATCCCCAGCCGCGAACGCAGGCGCTCTATCTGCCGGGGATTCGCCGCCAGCCGATGCCCGCGGGCGTGGTGCTTCATTTCAATCGTCTCTCCCCCGACGCTGACCACCCCGGCATCGGGGGTTTCCAGCAGATTAATGCAGCGCAGCAGCGTACTTTTACCGGAGCCGCTGGCGCCGAGGATCGAAATGACATCGCCCTGCTGGGCCTGGATGGTGATCCCCTTCAGGACATCCAGGGAGCCAAAGGACTTATGAATATCGCTGACCGATAAGGTCACCGGACGTGAATCGAGCATCTTACTCTCCTTTGGTTATCGGCTTGAGCGACACGGTCGCCGGGTTTTGCCGGGTATGCGGCGTTAAACGCCGTTCAAGCAGGGCGTACAGTTGCACAATGATGAAATTAAGCAGCAGATAGATGGCCGCCGCGCAGAGGAATACCTCCATCGTCCGATAGGTACGCTGAATAATCTGTTGCGCCACCCCGGTGACGTCCCAGACGGTCACCAGGCTTGCCAGCGCCGTCGACTTGACCAGCAGAATGGCCTCCGTGGAGTAGGCTGGCAGTGCATAACGTAGCATCACTGGGGCAATGATCCGCCGCAGCAACAGCCAGCGCGACATACCGCAAGCCTGACCGGCTTCAATCTGCCCCGGCGGTATCGCCAGCAACCCGCCGCGCAGAATTTCCGCGGTGTAGGCCGCCGTACAGAGCGCCAGCGCCAGAACGGCGCAGATAAAGGGTTCGCGCAGCAGTGGCCACAGGAAACTGTGACGGATCACCCCAAACTGACCCAGCCCGTAATAAATGAGAAACAACTGGATCAGCAGTGGTGAACCGCGAAAGATCAGGATATAGCCTTTGGCGAAACCGCTAGCCAGCGGCCAGTGGCTCATTCGCAGCGCCAGAACGCCGAGGGCCAGTACGCCGCCGAGGATAAAAGAGCAAATAAAGAGCCCCAGCGTCACCGGCAGCGCCGCGCCGAGCTTCAACAACGTCTCACCGAGGAAGGCAAAATCGATAAACATACGGGCTCCTTACGCCTGCGCGGTGCTGCGACGCAGCCAGGCGCGGTTGAGATGGCTCTCCGCCCGGGTAAACGCGCGGTTAGAGAGCAGCGTCAGGATCAGATAACAGCCGCCGCCGATGAGATAGAACAGGAAATATTCGCGGGTCGAGCCTGCGGCAATCTGGCTGGCGCGCATCAGTTCAACCATCCCGGTCACCGATACCAGCGCCGAATCTTTGAGGCTCATTTGCCACACGTTGGATAACCCCGGCAGCGAATAACGGACAATCTGCGGCAACAGAATGCGCTGCAGGATCCGCCAGCGCGGCATGCCGATGGCGGTAGCCGCCTCCACTTCACCGGGCATCAGCGCCAGGCGAGCAGCACGGTAGACTTCCGCCTGATACGAGGAGGAGATCAAACCAATCGCCAGGGCGCCAATCAGAAAGGGCGGAACCTCAATAAAGCCATCAGCGCCAAACAGACGCCCCACCCATGAAATCATCCCTGAGCCGCCAAAATAAAACAGGTAGATCACCAGTAATTCGGGGATACCGCGGAATACCACCGACCAGGCGGCGCCAAACCAGCGCGCTGGCGCGTGCCGGGATAGCTTCGCGGCGGCAATGACGCCGCCCACCGCCGCACCGACGGCCAGCGCGGCGAGCGACAGCAGCAAGGTGGTCAGCGTGGCACTGAGGATCAGCGTCCCCCACCCGTTTTCACCAAAACTCAGAAGATTCAACATAACAGCCTCACTCAGGGGGTAACGTCGCTTTTAAACCATTTCTCACTCAGTTTTTTTACCGTCCCATCGGCCAGCGCCGCCTGAATGGCGCTATCCAGTTTCGCTTTAAGATCGGTATCGGTCAGGCGCACGCCCATCGCCTCACCGCCTCCCCAGATCGGCCCGCTCATCAGCGGACCGCTCAATGCCAGATTGTTATTCTCCGGTCGCGACAGGGTGGTGTTGGCAAAGGTAATATCATCAAACACCGCATCGATGCGCTCAGCCTGCAGGTCGAGGATCGCATCCGCTGAGTTGTTATATTCCCGGACGTCAGCGATATCCTTGAAATATTTATCAATAAACGGGGTGTACACGGTGCCGGAAGCGATGCCGATAGTTTTCCCTTTCAACGCCGCGCGCAGAGGCGCAATCACCGCCTGAATCTCTTTCTCATCATCATGAAGTTTGACCGTCGGAGATGGAGGGAGCAGTGACCCTTTTACCGCAATGAACGAGGCTGGCGTGGCAGCGTAGGCCTGGGTAAACGCCACGACCTTCGATCGCTCCGGGGTGACGACAATAGCGTCCATGATCACGTCATATTTTCCGGCGTTAAGTCCGGCAATCATGCCATCCCAGTTCTGTACCACCAGCTTGCATTCGATCTGCATCCGCTGGCATAAATTCGCCATGAGCTCAGGTTCGAAGCCGCTCAACTTCCCTCCGGGAAGCGTCAGGTTCCAGGGTTCATAGCCGCCTTCCGTAGCGATGGTGATTGATTTCCACTCTTTAGCGTATGTTGAGCCACCAGACAGCAGTAGCCCCGAAAACAGGGTGACCAGGCAGGCCTGGCGGAAAGTAATACGCTGTTGCATTTTCATTCTCCCGATCGCGTTTTGTCATGATGGCTCTGGTCACTGCGATAAGATAATTCGTAGATGACTGCTCATGTATATACAAGCATTGACAAACCCACACACGCGCTCGATGATGGATTTGTGAGCCCTGTTGTAAATAATTTGTAAGCATGTTGAGACACACATGTAACAAATACCATCCACCCTCTGAATTCCGCCGAGCAGACCATGATCTTTTTTTTTGATATCGCCACCTTACCCATCACGCCATGGAAGAACGGTGCCGGTGCCACCCGGGAAATTATCGCCGTTCCTTCCACAGAGGCTCCCTTTCTCTGGCGAGCGAGCATTGCCACCCTGCAGGCAGATGGTCCATTTTCCCCCTTCCCCGGCGTCGACCGGGTGATTACCCTGCTGGCGGGACAACCGCTACGACTGTGCGGCGAGGACATCGACCATCCGCTGACGCTCTGGCAGCCGTGGGCGTTCCCCGGCGAATGGGCGCTGTCCAGCGTCGGGATCGTTGAGCCAGGGCTGGACTTCAATATCATGACTCAGCGCGGACGTGCCTCGGCGAGAGTAAAGGTGATAAACGACCAGCAACGCCCTGCCACTGAGGGAGTCGCTTATGTTCTTCAGGGCGAGTGGGATCTGGCCGGGCAGCGAAGCGCGGCCGGCAGCGGTCTCTGCTGGCGCGGTGAATCCCCAGGCGAGCTATTGCCCCTCGGCGCCAATGGGCGTCTGCTGCTGGCGGAGATCGCGCTCAAATAATCGTCAGGAGAGATGGTATACTGGAGCCGTCGCGATGAGCTTTTGCCCCGCGGGGCGCGGGCCGGCTGAAAAATATCGTGACACAAGGGGTCGTCAGTGGGATATAATTCCCGGCTAAATTTGAGTTATTTTGAAATAACAATGTTAACGCTATGATTGTTAAAGTAAAAATACGCAATAACGATAAGGATTAAAGCTATGGGTTTTCTTTCCGGTAAGCGCATTTTGATCACTGGCGTCGCCAGCAAACTGTCCATCGCCTACGGTATTGCGCAAGCAATGCACCGCGAAGGCGCGGAACTGGCATTCACCTATCAGAATGAAAAACTGAAAGGTCGCGTAGAAGAATTTGCTGCCGCGCTGGGTTCTAACATTGTGCTGCCGTGCGACGTTGCTGAAGATGAGAGCATTACCGCACTGTTCACCGAGCTGGAAAAAGTCTGGCCGAAATTCGATGGTTTCGTCCACTCTATCGGTTATGCTCCGGCTGACCAGTTAGATGGCGACTACGTCAATGCCGTGACCCGCGAAGGTTTCAAAATCGCGCACGACATCAGCGCTTACAGCTTCGTGGCGATGGCTAAAGCCTGCCGCAGCATGCTGAACCCGGATTCAGCCCTGCTGACGCTCTCCTACCTGGGTGCAGAGCGCGCGATCCCGAACTACAACGTGATGGGTCTGGCCAAAGCCTCTCTGGAAGCTAACGTCCGTTATATGGCTAACGCCATGGGTCCGGAAGGCATTCGCGTCAACGCCATCTCTGCCGGTCCGATCCGTACACTGGCTGCTTCTGGCATTAAAGATTTCCGTAAAATGCTGGCACACTGCGAAGCGGTCACCCCGATCCGTCGCACCGTCACCATTGAAGATGTGGGTAACAGCGCAGCCTTCCTGTGCTCCAACCTGTCTGCGGGGATCTCCGGTGAAGTCGTTCACGTTGACGGCGGGTTCAGCATCGCCGCCATGAACGAACTGGAACTGAAATAAGTTCCATACCCTCCTCACCCGGGTGAGGAGGGCTTATCCCTTACTCCCTTCCGTTGCGCTGTCTCTTGTTATTCCAATCGGCTATTTGTTAGCACGTATCAATATTTTCTCCTGCTTCCGGGTTACGCCAGGATAGTTCTGCATAAACGATCCGCGGAACGGCGGTTCGCCACATACCGAACAAGGAAAGCCCATGGAGCCACGCCGCGTGAATGGCAAAAACCACTGGTATCACGAAACCCAGTCAACAATCTGCCCGGTGGATGTTCTGCCACTTGTCCCTGAAGCCGCCCATGTTGAAGACCGCTTTTTGCTGGACCTGACGCTGCCGGATGCCTGGCTACACATCCACGCAGGCTGGCTACATCCTGCTCGCGAGCTGGCAGTGCGGCTGTTTCCCGATCAGGTGACGGTGAGCCGACTGCAAACTTTTACCGCCTATGATCGCCTGAGCACCGCGCTGACTGTCGCCCAGGTCTACGGCGTCCAGCGGTTGTGTAACCACTATGCCGCCCGTCTGGCTCCCTTGCCTGGCCCTGACTCTTCGCGTGAGAGCAACCGTCGCCTGGCGCAGATCACTCAGTACGCTCGTCAGCTCGCCAGTTCGCCCTCCGTCATTAACGCCCTCTCACGCAGCCAGCTGGACGAAGTAGGCTTAACCAGCCGGGATATTATCCTGATCAACCAGATTATCGGTTTCGTCGGCTTCCAGGCCCGGGCGATTGCTGTCCTGCAGGCGGCGCTGGGCTATCCGGTGCGTTGGATCCCCGGCATGCCTCAGCAAGAAGAGGCCCCCGCCGAACTGTTCACCGCGCCACCAGGAGAGTGGCAGAGCGACCTTGAGGACCCCGATCTGCAGTATGCCGATGATGAACGCCAGCGGCGCATCGCTGGCTGGCAGTCGCTGCCCGGCCTGGGCGAGTTGGCCCCACTGCTGGCCTGCGACCCACCGTTGATCGCGCCTCTGGAGACCTTGATCCGTCAGCTCAGCACGGATGATGCCTTTGGCCCGCAGGTCGCCTTACTCACGGCACGCACCAATGGCAGCCCTACCTGTTTTGATGCCTGGCTCCCCCACTGGCACGGTGAAGAAGAGTTCGCCAGCCACCTGCGGGAAGGCGACCAGGCCCTCCATCGCTGGCTCCAGCAGCATCCTCAGTCCCGGGCCCTCGTTACCGCGGTGCAGCTGTTAACCCGCTCGCCGGACCGGTTTAGCGCCGCCCAGTTAACTCCCCTCGCGGAATATGGACTCTCTGCGGAACAAGCGATCGATCTGTTGACCTGGAGCGGGCTGTGCGGATGGATGAATCGTCTGAAAATCGCCCTCGGCAATGTGCGTCAGCAGACGTAAATTGCTGAAACAGCGCTTGCTGCGGCAGGCATATTCGCGTAAAAATGTCAGCCGCTCTTTTAGCCACGAAAATACCTAATTATGTTTCAGGATAACCCGCTGCTAGCGCAGCTTAAACAGCAACTGCATTCCCAGACGCCGCGCGCGGAAGGGGTCGTTAAGGGCACGGAAAAGGGCTTTGGCTTCCTCGAAGTGGACGCTCAAAAGAGCTACTTCATTCCGCCGCCGCAGATGAAAAAAGTGATGCATGGCGACCGTATCGTCGCGGTGATCCATTCTGAAAAAGATCGCGAAAGCGCCGAACCAGAAACCCTGGTTGAGCCGTTCCTGACCCGTTTCGTCGGTAAAGTCCAGAAGAAAGACGATCGCCTCGCTATCGTTCCTGACCATCCGCTGCTGAAAGATGCCATTCCCTGCCGCGCCGCCCGTGGCGTTGAGCATGATTTCAAACAGGGTGACTGGGCCGTCGCCGAGATGCGCCGTCATCCGTTAAAAGGCGACCGCGGGTTTTACGCGGAGCTGACCCAGTTCATCACCTTCAGCGACGATCACTTCGTCCCATGGTGGGTAACCCTGGCGCGCCATAACCTCGAAAAAGAAGCGCCGGACGGCGTGGCCACGGAAATGCTTGATGAAGGGCTGACGCGCCGCGATTTAACCGCTCTCGACTTCGTCACTATCGACAGCGCCAGCACCGAAGATATGGACGATGCGCTGTACGCCGAATCCACTGCTGATGGCAAACTGCTGCTGACGGTCGCCATTGCTGACCCGACCGCCTGGATTGCCGAAGGTAGCAAGCTGGATAAGGCCGCAAAAGTGCGCGCCTTTACCAACTATCTGCCGGGCTTCAATATTCCAATGCTGCCGCGTGAGCTGTCAGACGATCTGTGCTCCCTGCGCGCTAACGAAGTGCGTCCGGTGCTGGCCTGCCAGATGACTCTGGCGGCCGATGGCACCATCGAAGACAATATCGAATTCTTTGCCGCCACCATCGAGTCGAAAGCAAAGCTGGCCTATGACGACGTCTCTGACTGGCTGGAAGGCCGCGGCAGCTGGCAACCGGGCAGCGACGCCATCGCGCAGCAAATTACGCTGTTGAAAGATGTGTGCCAGCGTCGTAGCGAATGGCGTCAGACCCATGCGCTGGTGTTCAAAGACCGTCCGGACTACCGTTTCGTTCTTGGCGAAAAAGGCGAAGTGCTGGATATCGTCGCGGAGCCACGTCGCATTGCCAACCGCATTGTCGAAGAGTCGATGATCGCCGCCAACATCTGTGCCGCCCGCGTTCTGCGCGACAAGCTCGGCTTCGGCGTTTATAACGTCCATACCGGCTTCGACCCGGCGAATACCGAACAGCTGGCGGCGCTGCTGAAAACCCACGACGTGCACGTCGACCCAACGGAGGTGCTGACGCTGGAAGGGTTCTGCAAGCTGCGCCGCGAACTGGATGCCCAGCCGACCGGTTTCCTCGACAGCCGCATCCGCCGCTTCCAGTCGTTTGCGGAAATCAGCACCGAGCCGGGCCCGCACTTTGGCCTCGGCCTTGAGGCCTATGCCACCTGGACCTCGCCGATCCGTAAATATGGCGACATGATCAACCACCGTCTGCTGAAGGCCATCATCAAAGGCGAGACCATTGCGCGCCCGCAAGATGATGCCACCGTGCAGATGGCGGAGCGCCGTCGTCTTAACCGGATGGCAGAGCGCGACGTCGCCGACTGGCTGTATGCTCGTTTCCTCAACGATAAAGCCGGGACCGATACCCGCTTTGCGGCGGAGATCATCGACATCAGCCGCGGCGGGATGCGCGTGCGCCTGGTGGACAATGGCGCGGTCGCCTTTATTCCGGCTCCGTTCCTCCACGCGGTACGCGACGAACTGGTGTGCAGCCAGGAGAACGGCACCGTGCAGATCAAGGGCGAGGTGGTCTACAAAGTGACTGACGTTATCGATGTCACCATCGCTGAAGTCCGCATGGAAACCCGCAGCATTATTGCGCGTCCGGCAGTCTGACGCCCCTTCACAGCGGTTCCTCCGGGAACCGCTGCTTCTTTTCTCTCCATCCAGCGATTTCCGTCGAACCGATTAAGGTTGTGCGTTTTTTTCGCTTCTCTTTTTCACTCATTTTTAGCATCATTGATTTCATTCGTTTTTGTTACCAGGATAATGCCATGTCAGATGTGAATGCCCACCTGCTCGCCCAACGTATCGATACCGTGCTGGATATTCTGGTTGCCGGTGATTACCACTCTGCGATCCATAATCTGGAAATCCTCAAAGCGGAGCTGCTGGCACTGGCAGCGGACGACGCTGAGCAAAAAAACCAGCCCAAGGCCCCCTGGGAAATCTGATTATCGCCCATGCCGCAACCGGTGACTCATACCGGTTGCTCGCCATATAGCCCCCTAACAGTGATGTTGCTATGAACGCCCGACAACAAAGTATTTTGCAAGTGGTCATTGATAAAGGCCGGATGAGCGTCGCCGATCTGGCGAAGATGACCGGTGTCTCAGAGGTCACTATTCGCCAGGATCTGAATCTGCTGGAAAAGCAGAGCTATTTGCGCCGCACCCATGGCTATGCAGTGCCACTGGACAGTGAAGATGTCGAAACCCGCATGATGACCCATTTCGCCATTAAGCGTGAACTGGCCAGCCGGGCGGCGGCGCTGGTGAGCGCCGGCGAAACGGTATTCATCGAAAACGGCAGCAGCAACGCCCTGCTGGCGCGCACCCTCGCCGAACGCGGCGATATTACCATCATTACCGTGAGCAGCTATATCGCCCATCTGCTGAAAGAGACGCCGGGAGAGGTGATCCTGCTGGGCGGGATTTACCAGAAACGCAGTGAAAGCATGGTGGGCCCGCTGACCCGCCAGTTCATCCAGCAGGTGCATTTCAGCAAAGCCTTCATCGGGATCGATGGCTGGCAGGCAGAAACCGGCTTTACCGGTCGCGATATGATGCGTGCGGATGTGGTTAACGCCGTGCTGGAAAAGCACTGTGAAGCGATTATTCTCAGCGACAGTTCAAAATTCAGCGCGGTTCATCCCTATCCCCTCGGTCCCGCCGGGCGCTTTAACCGCGTGATTACCGACGATCGCCTGCCGGCCGCCTGCCGCGACCAGTTACTGCACAGCGGCCTGACCGTCGATATTGTGCCGTACGCTTGATGTTTACCCTGCCCCGAGCCATGCCATAGCGCCGTTCGGGGCGTAATTACGCTCTGAGAGTATTCCGAGCCGCTAATTAAGATTTTTTACCTGACGATACATTTAAAAAAAAGTAAAATTATTATTAGCGATATAACAGGAAGTGACTATCACCTGCGTGATTTTCGTGACACCTGCGCACCCTAACTTCATGGAATTGCCCTAAAGCTGCTATTTCAGGCTATGCTTAAAGGAGCGTAGTATCCATGAATAGATTATTCAGGAGAAAAAAATGATGACTTCAACGAGCAAAAAAATGGCTGCCGTCGTTCTGGCTGTCACTGTAGCAATGTCTCTGAGCGCTTGCTCTAACATGTCTAAACGCGACCGTAACACCGCGATCGGTGCTGGCGCCGGCGCCATCGGTGGTGCGGTGTTAACTGACGGTAGCGCACTCGGTACCCTGGGTGGCGCGGCAGTCGGTGGTATTATTGGTCACCAGGTTGGCAAATAATATAATTACCTGACGAAATAAAAGAATAATTCACACGAATTGACTTACGCACGTTAAATCATTCAAGGCCGCGGCATTCACCGCGGCCTTGTTATTTCAGCACTCTATTTAATTAGTGTCGAAATAGCATTCAACCACCGGCTAACTTAACCTTCATCCCTTTCGCCTCGAGCAGCGACTTAAGTAAATCCCGTTTATCACCCTGGATCTCGATCACGCCATCTTTCACTGCGCCGCCGCAACCACATTTCTTTTTCAGCTCTGCTGCCAGAGCGTTAAGCGCGGCATCGTCAGCATCGATGCCGCTAATCAGGCACACGCCTTTGCCCTTGCGACCGCTGGTCTGGCGCTGAATACGGACAATACCATCGCCTTTAGGCCGCACCGGCGCCGGTTGTTTCGCCTCGTCGATACGCCCGGTTTCCGTGGAGTAGACCAGGCGGCTATTGGAATCGCTCATTATGCCTCCTTTGACAACGAGACGTTGATTGCCCGTAACGTTGCGGCAGGATCGGCCGACTGAGTCACCGGACGACCAATAACCATATAATCCACCCCCGCCGCCTGGGCCTGCTCGGGGGTCATAATCCGCCGCTGATCCCCGGCCTCGCTCCCCTGCGGACGGATCCCCGGGGTCACCAGCTTAAACGCCTGTCCCAGCTCCTGTTTGAAGCGCACCGCCTCCTGAGCTGAGCACACGACCCCGTCAAGGCCGCAGCGTTGGGTCAACGCTGCCAGCTTCGCCGCGTAATCAGCCGGGGATAAGGTAATGCCCAGATCCTGCAGGTCGCTGGCCTCCATGCTGGTGAGCACGGTGACGGCGATCAGTAGCGGAGCGTCTTTGCCAAACGGCAGCAGCGCTTCACGCGCGGCGGTCATCATCCGCGCGCCGCCGGAGGCATGAACATTCACCATCCATACACCGAGTTCGGCCGCCGCCGCCACCGCGCGAGCCGTGGTGTTGGGGATATCGTGAAACTTAAGGTCAAGGAACACCTCAAACCCACGCTGATGTAGATCGCGAACAAACTGCGGGCCCAGCAGGGTGAACATCTCTTTGCCCACCTTCAGGCGGCAGTCTCGCGGGTCGATGCGGTCGACAAATGCCAGCGCTTTATCGCGATTATCATAGTCGAGCGCAACCACAACGGGAGAGGATGTGACAGCGCGGGAAGATGTGATAGCTGTAGACGTCATGACCAGACCTTAGTGTTGATGGGCGCCAGGGCGGCGCAAAAAAGGTAAACGGGCAGCATTCTACCTGTGATGCTAACAAAATAACAGGCTGCTGTATTGGCGCTGGCCAGACGATGGCGCAGCCGGGGCCGCGCCTGGAGAGGAGAGAAGCGATAAGTATGTTGTAACTAATTAAGGGATTTTTTTTGACTTTATTGGCCGTCGAGGCCGCGAATGGGTTTGATGGTTGCCCACGAACGGCAGGATGGGCAGTGCCAGTAGAGCGTATGGGCGGTAAAGCCGCATTTCTGGCAGCGATAGCGCGGTTTGCTGCGCACCTGTTCCCCGACCATGTTTCTCAGCACCCCGAGGCTTTCTTTCGCGCGCCCTTCTTCCGCTTCGTTGAGATGGTAGTCCATCAGCTTATGGAAGACACGCATGGTCGGGTGACGTTCCAGCTGCCGGGTAACATAGTTTTGCGCGGCTTCGACCCCTTCCCGTTGCTCGAGGATCTGCGCCAGCATCAGTTCAGCAGTGGCCCCGGTGTTCTCATCCACACAACGGCGCAGGAAAACTTCCCACTCTTCGGCTTTACCCAGTTGCTGGTAGCAGGTCTGCAGCATCTCCAGCGTCTCACCGACCAGCTCTTTATCCTGATCGATAACCCGCTCAAGGCTCTCTACCGCTTTGGCGTAATCACCCTTTTCCATCCACACCCGGCCCATCATTATTGAGACCCGGGCGCTATTGCGGTCTGCGGCGGCGCCTTTCTTCAGCAGCGCCATCGCCTTATCCAGATCGTTGGCCGCCATCTGCTGCAGGGCCAGCTCACACCAGAAGTTGGCGATTTCGCCACGATGTTTCTCTTTACCCAGCTTCACCAGCCGTTCAGCCACTTCGATCGCCGACTGCCAGTCGCTGGTCGCCTGGTAGATCTGCAGCAACTGCTGCAGAGCGCTCAGGCGGAAATCGGTCTCATCCACCAGCTGTTTGAACATATCTTCCGCGCGATCGTACAACCCGGCGGCCATATAGTCGCGCCCCAGCTGCTGGACGGCCAGCAGGCGCTGATCGTAGGTTAACGATGCGCTTTCCATCAGGCTCTGATGAATACGGATCGCGCGATCAACCTCGCCGCGCGAGCGGAACAGGTTACCGAGCGTCAGGTGGGCCTCAACGGTGCCGGTATCCTCTTTCAACATATCAAGGAACAGGTCGACGGCTTTATCCTGCTGGTTGCTGAGCAGGAAGTTAACCCCCGCCACGTAATCCCGTGACAGGCGGTTCGCATCGTCCTGTTTGGACTGTTGTGCACTTCTGCGCCCCATGTACCAGCCGTAGGCGGCGGCAACGGGTAAAAGCAGAAACAACAACTCCAGCATAAGAGGTTATTCCTTCACGGCAGGCACGCCTGCGTCGGCAGCTGCCGGGCTGACGGGGGCAATCTGGTGCTCAAGGCGCTTAATTTTTCGCTCCGCGCGCGCCAGCGAAACACGCACCCGCAGCCAGAACAGGCCGCAGATCAACCAGCCAATGGCAAAGCCCGCGGCGAACAGCACCGCCAGCAGCGTCGAAATGCGGAATTCACCCTGCGCGAGTAAATAGTTGAACGTGACCTGTTGGTCATTCTGCGCCCCCAGCGTCACTGAAATGACGAAGATTGCTAGCACCAGTAAGAAAATGAGTAAATATTTCACATGACTTCCCGTTATGTGGGTTGCGCGTAAAAAAGCCCGCTTTCAGCCCTATAAAGTATCATTTTCGCCGCAGCGGTGGAATGAAAAAGCATGGCAACTGTACAGGATATGCGGTCGGATGCCGCTAAAATCAACATTATTCCGCTTCAGACGTCCGTTTTTTAATATCCTGCGCCTCCTCCCCCGGCGGCGAGAGCGGTCCGCACAGGCGCTGCGTCAGCCAGCAGGCCACCGTGACCAGCAGCCAGGAGATCAGCGTGGCGACAATGAGATCCAGCGGCCAGTGCATGCCCAGCGCCAGACGACTGCCCATCACCGCCGTCGCCCATACCAGCAGCACGGCGATCGTGCCCCAACGCCGACGCGGCCACAGTAGTCCGGCGGCCAGCAGCGCCCAGCTGGCGGCGAACATCGTGTGACCAGACGGGAAAGCAAAGCCCGTCTCTTTCTGCCAGTGCTTGCGTAAAAATGGCGGAATGTCCTGCGCCTGCGCCAGCTGAGCATGCACCAGTTTAGCGCGTTCTTTACGCTTCAACGCATAGAATTGCGTCACCGGCACCTGTCTTGAGTTTTCCAGCCAGATGACAAAGGGTCTCGGCTCCTGAACCTGCTCTTTGACCCAGGATTTAACCCCCTGTCCCGCCAGGATGGCGGCGGCAAGAATCAGGAACAGGATCAGTGCTGCGCGCAGCCGGTAGCGCAGACACCAGAGAAACCAGCCGCATAGGGCGACATGCGTGATAATTCCCCACGGCTGCGTCACCGTTTCCGTCACCCACCAGAGGGTTTTCAACATCGCAACCGGCAGTCCTGGCTGCCACAGCCAACCAGACAGCCAGACCGTAACAGGCATAACAAGCAGCAGCGCCGCCGCGAGAGCGGTTCGTCGGGCAATCAACAGCATTTTCTCTCCTTCTCCTTGTAGATGAACATCATAGCGGAAAGTAGTTCGTTTGTGCGCTTTCCACGCGGCTAACCGTTCGCGATTAGGAGAACGTCCCGGCCTTGTGGCAAAATAGCGGCAAACAGAAAGCACATTCAGGTGCTGACAGAATCTGGAGAATCACATGCAGCTTAAACGTGTGGCAGAAGCCAAACTGCCAACCCCATGGGGCGATTTCCTGATGGTGGGTTTTGAAGAACTGGCAACCGGACAAGATCATGTCGCGTTGGTGTATGGCGATATTTCGGGGCAGTCGCCGGTCCTGGCCCGCGTCCATTCAGAGTGTCTGACGGGCGATGCCCTGTTTAGTCTGCGCTGTGATTGTGGCTTTCAGCTGGAAGCGGCCCTGTCGCATATCGCCGAAGAAGGTCGGGGGATCCTGCTCTATCACCGTCAGGAAGGACGCAACATTGGTTTATTGAATAAGATCCGCGCCTACGCGCTGCAGGATCAGGGCTACGACACCGTTGAGGCAAACCATCAGCTGGGCTTCGCCGCCGATGAGCGTGATTTCACCCTGTGCGCCGATATGTTCAAACTGCTCAACGTTGAGCAGGTGCGCTTATTAACCAATAACCCGAAAAAAGTGGAAATTCTTACCGAAGCCGGGATCAACATTGTGGAGCGCGTACCGCTGATCGTCGGGCGCAACCCCAAAAACGCCCACTACCTGGACACCAAAGCTGCCAAAATGGGCCATCTGCTGAACAGCAAGCCGGCGGAATGAATCGTTTGGATCAAAGAGAAAGGGCCAGCGATGCTGGCCCTTTGTTTTACAGCATATTGCGGATGACGTAGTGCAGAATGCCGTCGTTGCGGTAGTAGGTAAGCTCGGTCGCCGTGTCGATACGACACCGACAGGGGATTACCTCCTGCGAGCCGTCAGCGCGAGTCAGGGTCACCGGCACCGTAGCGCCAGGCTGAAGCGACTGCAGATTGCTGATATCAATCTGCTCTTCCCCGGTCAACTGCAGCGTTTTGCGGGTGACGCCCTGCGGGAACTCCAGCGGTAAAATCCCCATCCCGATCAGGTTGGAGCGGTGGATACGTTCGAAGGACTCGGCGATTACCACCCGAATGCCCAGCAGGCGCGGCCCCTTCGCCGCCCAGTCGCGGCTGGAACCTGAGCCATACTCCTTACCGGCAATCACCGCCAGCGGTATGCCTTCCGCTTTATACCGCATCGCCGCATCGTAGATCGCCACCGGTTCGCGGTCCGGCAGATGCCGGGTCATACCGCCTTCCACTCCCGGCACCATTTCGTTACGAATACGGATATTAGCGAAGGTGCCGCGCATCATCACCTCATGGTTACCGCGACGGGAACCATAGGAGTTAAAGTCGCGCCGGGCAACCCCATGCTCCTGCAGATAGCGGCCTGCCGGGCTATCGGCTTTGATGCTCCCCGCCGGCGAAATGTGGTCAGTGGTCACAGAATCGCCCAGCATGGCGAGGATCCGCGCGCCATGAATATCCTCCACCGGCAGCGGCTCGACGCCCATCTCGTCAAAGAACGGCGACAGGCGAATATAAGTCGAGTCCTCCTGCCAGTCGTAGGTATCTGACGCCTCTACTTTGATTGCTTTCCACTCCTCAGTACCGGAAAACACTTCCGCGTACTCTTTGCGGAACATCTCGGTGGAGACCTGTTCCACCGCGCGGGCAATCTCCTCCCCGCTCGGCCAGATATCTTTCAGATAGACCGGCTGACCATCGCTGCCCTGCCCCAACGGCTCGCGGGTAAGATCGATGTTCATGTTCCCCGCCAGCGCGTAAGCAACCACCAGCGGCGGTGAGGCCAGCCAGTTGGTTTTCACCAGCGGATGGATACGCCCTTCGAAGTTACGGTTACCGGAAAGCACCGCCCCGACGGTCAGGTCGCCCTTTTTGATCGCCTCTTCGATAGGTTCTGGCAACGGACCGGAGTTACCGATACAGGTGGTGCAGCCATATCCCACCAGATTAAAGCCGAGCTGGTCGAGGTAAGGCGTCAGGCCAGCATGAGCCAGATAATCCGACACCACTTTCGAGCCTGGCGCCAGGGAAGCTTTTACCCACGGCTGCGGCTGCAGGCCACGCTCGACGGCTTTTTTCGCCAGCAGACCGGCGGCCATCAGCACGCTGGGGTTGGAGGTATTGGTACAGGAGGTGATTGCCGCAATGGCCACGGCGCCGTCCGGTAGCGAATAGTGATGCCCGTTCAGCGTATAATCCACCGGCTGGCGCTGACGCTGCAGATGGTTAACCTCCAGCTCGCCGCTGGCGGCGAAGGCTTTCGGTACATCGCCGAGCGCCACGCGATCCTGCGGCCGCTTCGGCCCCGCAAGGCTCGCTTCAACGCTGCCCATGTCCAGCCCCAGGGTGCTGGTAAAGACCGGCTCATCGCCAGGTTTGCGCCACATGCCCTGCGCTTTGGCATAGGCTTCCACCAGCGCGACCTGCTCTTCGCTACGGCCGCTGAGACGCATATAGCTGAGCGTCACGTCATCGATCGGGAAGAAACCACAGGTGGCGCCATACTCCGGCGCCATATTGGCGATGGTGGCGCGATCGGCCAGGGGTAAGGTATCCAGGCCATCGCCGTAGAATTCAACAAACTTGCCGACGACACCGTGCTGGCGCAGCATCTGGGTGACCGTCAGCACCAGATCGGTGGCGGTAATGCCTTCACGCAGTTTGCCACTGAGCTTAAAGCCCACGACATCCGGGATCAGCATCGACACCGGCTGGCCCAGCATGGCGGCTTCCGCTTCAATCCCACCCACGCCCCAGCCCAGTACGCCGAGACCGTTAATCATAGTGGTATGGGAGTCGGTGCCCACCAGCGTATCCGGCCACGCCATCCATTTCCCGTTCACCTCTTCGCTCCAGACGGCCCGACCAAGGTATTCCAGGTTGACCTGGTGACAAATACCGGTGCCTGGCGGCACCACGCTGAAGCGGCTGAAGGCCTGCTGACCCCAGCGCAAAAAAGCGTAACGTTCGTGGTTACGCTCCATTTCCAGACGGACGTTATCTTCGAAGGCCTCGTCATCGCCAAAGCGGTCGACGGTGACCGAGTGGTCGATCACCAGATCGACGGGCGACAGCGGATTCACTTTCGCGGTGTCGCCGCCCAGGCGCTTCACCGCCTCGCGCATGGCGGCCAGATCCACCACTGCCGGCACGCCGGTAAAGTCCTGCATCAGAACGCGCGCCGGACGGTAGGCTATCTCCCGGTCGGCATGGGCCTGTTGCAGCCAGCCGGCCAGGGCACGAATATCTTCTTCTGTCACCGAGTCACCGTCCTGCCAGCGCAGCAGGTTCTCCATCAGCACCTTCAGCGACTTAGGCAGTCGACTAAGATCGCCCAGCTGCTTCTCTGCCAGCGGCAGACTGTAGTAATGCCAGGTTTTCTCGTTGACCAGCAGCGTGTCCTTACTGGCTTCTCGTAGGGTTGACGACATAGCTCCTCCTTTATCTCAGGGATGGCATACCCCGATTCTCCTCAGGGTCTCCATTAAAGATAACACATGCAGAGCATAACACTTTGATAACAACCCAAATTGCTAAATGCGCAGATGGCGAGAGTGATTATTCGGGAATTATCCTGGAATCGGAGAAATAGCACCAAAATAGTGCAGAAGCGACGATTAAGCCGATATTGTATTAGTACACGAGGACAAAAAAAGAGCTAATCGGCCAGCAGGCTATGATTAGCTCTTGTGAGTGATTTCAGAGTGGATGAATCCAGCGGCAAAATATATTCTCCCTGTATTGCCGGTCACTGATCTTATATTACCGTTTCCTTTCACTGTCATAAAAATGACATGTATCTACAACGATGACCTACAGCTTTAGCTGACAATCCAGATGTTGCAGATGGTAAGCGCGATGATGCTCCAGAACATCGCCAGCCCTACCAACACTACGCCCCATACGCGACTACGCAGAACGGGATCGATTTCGGTTTTGTCATTCTCGTATGACATCGCCAGTTTCATGTAATCGATATTACTTATCATATTGTCACCACCAATTGCTCAAATCATCAGGTACAGATAAATCTTAATTATGGATAAAAGATTAATCCAGTGAATTTAGGCCTGATGGAATATATTTAACCGGTTATTTGATCGCGGCGGGCATAATGACAAACGTGTTGCCAGAAATTACTAATTTTGTGATTGGTTCGAGGTTTAAGATGTTAAATTGGGACCATGATAGTCAATGGCACTCCCCACAGGGAATGCCATTATTTTTTTAAGGGTTATTTTTCCGGAAGTTTTATATCTTTAAACATCGCTTCAATATCTTCATTCGACCGCAAAGCCACCGCGGTATCCACGACATCCCGGGTCAGATGGGGTGCAAAACGTTGAATAAAATCATACATGTAGCTTCGTAAGAACGTGCTACGGCGGAAACCAATTTTGGTGGTGCTGTGGCTGAATATACCGTTCGCATCCAGCTTCACCAGATCAGGGTCAGAGACCGGATCGACCGCCATGCTGGCAATCACCCCTACCCCAAGGCCCAGACGAACATAGGTTTTGATGACGTCGGCGTCAGTGGCGGTAAAGACAATGCGCGGCGTCAGGCCCGCACGGTTAAACGCGGTATCCAGTTCCGAACGACCGGTAAAGCCAAAGGTATAGGTCACCAGCGGGTACTGCGCCAGCTCTTCAATGGAAACCGAGCCCTTCGCGGCCAGTGGATGCTCAGGCGTCACCACAATCGACCGGTTCCAGTGATAGCATGGCAACATCACCAGATCGTCATACAGATGCAGCGCCTCGGTGGCGATGGCGAAGTCGGCATTGCCTTTCGATACGGCTTCGGCAATCTGGGTTGGCGAGCCCTGATGCATATGCAGCGACACGCGCGGGTAGCGTTCAATAAAGCCCTTGATCACCCCCGGTAACGCATAGCGCGCTTGAGTATGGGTCGTCGCCACATATAACGACCCTTTATCAGGCCAGGTATGCTCCCCGGCGACAGATTTGATCGCATCGACTTTCGACAACACCTCGCGGGCGATACGGATGATCTCCTGCCCGGCAGGCGTCACCTGGGTTAAATGTTTGCCGCTGCGGGCAAAGATCTGGATGCCCAGCTCATCTTCCAGCATGCGGACCTGCTTACTGATGCCCGGCTGGGAGGTATAAAGCCCTTCGGCGGTGGATGAAACATTCAGGTTATGGTTCACCACCTCAACGATGTAGCGAAGCTGTTGTAGTTTCATGCTGATATCCGTTTGCGCGTAAAATGAAGCCGCTTAATACACTTTACGTTCAGGCAACTTGTCGACCGTGAGGCCCGGCCTCCCGGCAGTTGGCCATAGTGGCGCCGCAACGCATCCTGAAAGCGATGATGTATAAGACGTTTTAATAATAAAAAAGGGATTAACTATAACCACTATATCATTTATATCAACAGTGTATAGATACTAACGAAAAATAATATAGGTGGTTATAAGGGGAAGAAAAGCCGATCCAGAAGGGGAAACGATGCGGCAGAAGCATCCACTTCTTCTGCCGGTCGTTAGAGCAGGAAAAGCGCGCTTTTCCTGCCAGGTCATGCACAATTACTTCTTGGCTTCAGTCCATTTACCGTCGATAAAGAAGGCTGACCAGCCGGTCGCTTTGCCCTCTTTTTCGGAAGCCACGTACTGCTGTTTCGTTTTACGGCTAAAGCGCACCAGCGTTTTATTACCTTCCGGATCCTGCTGCGGCGCATCGGCGAGATAGCGCAGTTTTTCCGGCAGACGATCGCGGAAGCGGTACAGCTCTTCCACCAGCGGCGCACGCGTTTCCCGTGATTTCGGGAAGGTGTTGGCCGCCAGGAAGACACCCGCCGCCCCGTCGCGCAACACGAAGTATGCATCAGACTTCTCGCACGGCAGCTCCGGCAGCGGCACCGGATCTTCCTTCGGCGGAGCCACTTCGCCATTGCGCAGGATCTTACGCGTGTTTTTACACTCGTCGTTGGTACAGGCCATGTACTTGCCGAAACGCCCCATTTTCAGGTGCATTTCAGAACCGCACTTCTCGCACTCTACTACCGGACCGTCATAGCCCTTGATGCGGAATTCGCCCTCTTCAATCTCATAGCCGTCGCAGGTCGGGTTATTACCACAGACGTGCAGTTTACGCTTGGGATCGATAAGGTAGCTGTCCATTGCCGTCCCGCACTTCTGACAGCGACGTTTGGCACGCAGCGCGTTGGTTTCCGCGTCATCGCCTTCCAGCACGTTGAGGACTTCGTTTTCCGGCACCAGGTTGATGGTGGTTTTGCAACGCTCTTTCGGCGGCAGAGCATAGCCCGAACAGCCGAGGAAAACGCCGGTACTGGCAGTACGGATCCCCATTTTACGTCCACAGGTCGGGCAGTCGATGCTGGTAAGCACCATCGGATTCGGCTGCATGCCGCCCTCTTCCGGATCTTTCTCAGCGGTCTCCAGCTGAGTGGTAAAATCGCCGAAGAAGTGGTTCAGCACCTCTTTCCATTCGGCCTGGTGGTTGGCCACCTGGTCGAGACGATCTTCCATCTGCGCGGTGAAGTCGTAGTTCATCAGATCGCGGAAGTTTTCTTCCAGCCGATCGGTGACGATTTCACCCATTTTCTCCGCGTAGAAACGACGGTTTTCCACCCGCACGTAGCCGCGATCCTGAATGGTCGAGATGATCGAAGCGTAAGTGGAAGGACGGCCGATACCGCGTTTTTCCAGCTCTTTGACCAGCGAAGCTTCGCTGAAGCGCGCCGGCGGCTTGGTAAAGTGCTGCGCAGGCGTCAGCTCCACCAGACTCAGGCGGTCGCCCTGTTTGACCACCGGCAGCGTCCGGTCTTCATCGCCCTTGCGCAGCGCCGGCATCACTTTGGTCCAGCCGTCGAAACGCAAGGTACGACCGCGCGCTTTCAGTTTGAAATCACCTGCCGCCACGGTCAGCGTGGTGGAATCGTATTGCGCCGGCGTCATCTGACAGGCGACAAACTGGCGCCAGATCAGCTGATAGAGCTTCTGCGCATCGGCTTCCATATCTTTCAGCGTTTCCGCCAGCACGCTCACATCAGAAGGACGAATCGCTTCGTGCGCTTCCTGCGAGTTTTCTTTGCTGGCGTACTGGTTAGCGCTCTCCGGCAGATATTTTTTGCCAAAGTTGTCGCTGATATAACCACGAACCATGTTCAGCGCGTCCTGACTCAGGTTGGTGGAGTCGGTACGCATATAGGTGATGTGCCCCGCCTCATAGAGACGTTGAGCCATCATCATGGTCTTTTTCACGCCGAAGCCGAGACGGGTGCTGGCCGCCTGCTGCAGCGTGGAGGTGATGAACGGCGCGCCCGGCTTGCTGCTGGTCGGCTTGTCTTCTCGCTCCAGCACGCTGTAGCTGGCTTTTTCCAGCAGCGATACCGCCGCCATGGTCTCATCACGGCTGACCGGACGGAACGGCTTATCGTCTTTATGGGTCACCTGCAGAGGCAGCGCGTCGCCGCCCGGCGTGGTGGTGCTGGCATCAACTTCCCAGTACTCTTCCGGGACGAAGGCTTTGATTTCACGCTCACGTTCCACCACCAGGCGGACCGCAACGGACTGCACGCGCCCGGCAGAAAGACCACGGGCAATTTTTTTCCACAGCAGCGGCGAGACCATATAGCCCACCACGCGGTCCATAAAGCGGCGCGCCTGCTGGGCGTTAACCCGATCGATATTCAGTTCGCCCGGCTTTTCGAAGGCCTGACGAATAGCGTTTTTGGTGATCTCATTGAACACCACGCGGCTGTAACGCTGTTCATCACCGCCGATCACTTCCCGCAGGTGCCAGGCAATGGCTTCCCCTTCGCGGTCAAGGTCGGTTGCGAGATAGATGTGGTCAGCTTTTTCCGCCAACTGTTTGAGTTCTGAAACTACCTTTTCTTTACCCGGAAGTACTTCATAGTGCGCATTCCAGTCATGCCATGGGTCCACGCCCATGCGGTTAACCAGAGCACCACGTTCGTCCTTTTTAGGCTTTTTAGCCCCTTTGGTGGCGGTAGAGTCGGTGCTCTTTTTGGAAGCTGATCCACTGGTCGGCAAATCGCGGATATGACCGACGCTGGATTTCACCACGTAGTCATTACCCAGATACTTATTGATCGTTTTGGCTTTTGCCGGGGACTCAACGATAACGAGAGCTTTACCCATATTCACCTTTACCTAATTTGATTCATCCAGGAATACATCGCACATTCATACACCCTCCACTGGCGACTGCCTCATATGTTGCGGCACCGTCGGTGAATATCAACCCTGAACACCCGTTTCATCTCCGTAAAACCAGGCGTTTGAGTTTGCTGACTTTTTTTCGTCAGGTGACATAGCACGAAGAATTTTTGGCCGAATGTCAAGCAAATCTGTTGCCAGATCGCCGAAAGCGTCACACTGTACCTGATAAAATTCGTTACGCAACTTTATTAGCATGCAAAAGCGAATCCCGCCAGTAAACGGCTGTTTCTCCACTGGTTACGATTACCCCTGATTTGTCCATGGAAAATTTGCCCCACGCCGCCGCACGGCGTAAACTACGCGCGGAGAAAAAGAGGAGTCCGTTATGCAAGGTACAACCCAACCTATCGATCGCCAGACGCTGCTCGAAAAAGCCAACAAACTTATTCGCGAACATGAGGATACGTTAGCCGGTATCGAAGCCACCGACGTCGTTCAGCGCAATAATGTCCTGGTGTTTAGCGGTGAGTTTTATCTTGACGAGCAAGGTTTACCGACGCCGAAGAGTACGGCGGTATTTAACATGTTTAAGTACCTCGCCCACGAGCTGTCGGACAAGTATCACCTGGTCGATTAAGGCCAGTGGAAACGATAACGCGAGGCCTGGCCTCGCGTTATGTTGTTTACATCAGCGGTTTCTGACCGCGCTGCCACCAGCGCAGCAGAAGTCGATCGGCGCTCTCCGCGGCGCTGCCGGTGAAGCGGTCGAGCATTTTCTTACGCTGTTGATAATGCACCCCGATCACCTCGTGGCTCTCCATGAGCCCCAGCAACAGCTCATCGCTGGTTTCAACCGCATCCACCAGCCCTTTTTCCAGCGCCTGCACCCCGTACCAGTGCTCGCCGGTAGCTACCTGCTCAATATCAAGTCCCGGACGCATCCGATGGACGAAATCCTTGAACAGATGGTGCGTCTCATTGAGATCCTCACGGAACTTGCGCCGCCCTTCTTCGGTATTTTCACCCAGCATAGTGAGGGTTCGCTTGTACTGACCAGCGGTGTGCAGTTCGATATCAATATCTTTGTTCTTCAGGAAGCGATGGAGGTTAGGGATCTGCGCCACCACGCCAATGGAGCCAAGGATCGCAAACGGCGCCGACACAATTTTGTTCGCCACGCAAGCCATCATATAGCCGCCGCTGGCCGCCACTTTGTCAACCGCCACCGTCAGCGGGATCTGTTTGTCGCGCAACCGCTGCAGCTGAGAGGCTGCCAGCCCGTAACCGTGCACCACCCCGCCGGGGCTTTCCAGACGAATCACCACCTGGTCACGCGCTTTCGCCGCCGCCAGTACCGCCGTGATCTCTTCCCGCAGGCTGTTGACCTCATGGGCATCCATGCTGCCTTTGAAATCCAGCACCCAGGCGCGCGGCTTGCCTTCCGGCTCCACATTACCCAGCTTCGCCCGCGCTTTCGCGGCCTTCGCCTCTTGTTTTTGCTTTTTTTTCTGCGCCTTATGCCACTGCTTCTGCTGTGGCCCGTCCAGCAGCGCCACCGCCAGTGATTCCTTCATCTCTTTATAATGCTCGCTAAGATTGGTCACCCGCAGCTCGCCGCGTTGCTTCTTGCGCTGGGCCAGGTTGACGATAATAGCGGCAATCACCGCGATAGCGACGACAACCGTCGCGATCTTGGCTAAAAATAAGCCGTACTGAGCAAGTAATTCCACGTTTTCACCTTGTGTAAAGCACTGACGTTGCTGCACAGTGTACATCAGCCCCTGGCGAGAAGTCTTTGTGCTTTGTGTCTTGTGCGCAGCGGATTCCGTTTTTTTTCAGCGAGGTTGAAATCGTTGCAAGATATTAATTTTCTGAATAGTTTCCGCTTCGCCGATTGCAATGGCGAGCGCTTTCAGGCATAACAGCGCAAAAGTGAGATACCAAAGATGAAGCGCGATCGGGAACCGATCGCCCAAGGAGTCGCCGTGCATTATCAACCGCAACGCCACTTGCTGAAAGATCGCATCATCCTGGTCACCGGCGCCAGCGACGGGATTGGTCGTGAAGCGGCCCTAACCTACGCGCGCTATAGCGCCAGCGTGATCCTGCTTGGCCGCAACGACGAAAAACTGCGCGCCGTCGCCCAGGAGATTGAACGCGAGGGCGGCCTTCCCGCCCGCTGGTTTACTCTCGACCTGCTAACCTGCACACCACAGGAGTGCCAGCAGCTGGCGCAGCAGATAAGCATGCACTATCCCCGTCTTGACGGCGTGCTGCACAACGCCGGCCTGCTCGGCGACATCTGCCCTATGGACGAGCAGAAGCCGGAGGTCTGGCAGCAGGTGATGCAGGTGAACGTCAATGGCACTTTTATGCTGACCCAGGCGCTTCTTCCTTTATTACTCCGTTCGGATGCGGGCTCGCTGGTCTTCACTTCGTCCAGCGTCGGCCGTCAGGGTCGCGCCAACTGGGGCGCCTATGCGGTCTCCAAATTCGCCACCGAAGGAATGATGCAGGTGCTGGCCGACGAGTACCAAAGCCGCCATCTGCGGGTGAACTGCATCAACCCCGGCGGCACCCGCACCGGGATGCGCGCCAGCGCCTTCCCGACGGAAGATCCGCTAAAACTGAAGACCCCCGCTGACATCATGCCCGTCTATCTGTGGCTGATGGGTGACGACAGTCGCCGCAAGACGGGAATGACCTTTGACGCCCAACCGGGCCGTAAGCCAGGAATTGCCCAATGAGTGATGAACGCTACCGCGAACGCCAGCAGCGGCTGAAAGATAAAGTTGACGCCCGGGTGGCGGCAGCCCAGGACGAACGCGGCATTGTGATGGTCTTTACCGGCAACGGCAAAGGCAAAACCACCGCCGCCTTTGGCACCGCGACCCGCGCCGTCGGCCACGGTAAAAAGGTCGGCGTGATCCAGTTTATCAAGGGGACCTGGCCTAACGGTGAGCGTAACCTGCTGGAACCCCACGGCGTCGAATTTCAGGTGATGGCGACAGGCTTCACCTGGAACACCCAGGACCGCGACAGCGACACCGCCGCCTGTCTGGCGGTCTGGGAGCATGCCCGCCGTATGCTTGCTGACGACCAGCTCGATCTGGTGCTGCTGGATGAACTGACTTACATGGTGGCGTACGATTACCTGCCGCTGGAGTCGGTGCTGAGCGCCCTGCGTGAGCGTCCTGCCCATCAGTCGGTGATCATTACCGGCCGCGGCTGCCATCGCGATATTATTGAACTGGCGGATACCGTCAGCGAACTGCGTCCGGTCAAGCATGCGTTTGATGCCGGGATTAAAGCGCAGATGGGAATTGACTACTGAGGGCCTGATACGGCGGAAGGCAGTACGCGTTCCGGCGGCAAGCCACCGGAACGCACAACATTAACCGTTGGTCTTATTGCGAGTACTGGAACGACGGTTGCTGTTGTTACCCTGGCGCGGGTTAGCGCTGGTCTGGCTGTGACGCTTCACCGCCCGCCGGATCTGATTGGCTTTCATCCGGCGACGGTCTTTCTCGACGGCAACTTTAGAACTGGTTTCCGGCGTCAGCTCCACCAGCTCACGCAGGTAGTTGGTCTGCGCCAGGTCCAGTTCGGTATAGCCGCCGCGCGGCAGGCCTTTCGGCAGCAGAATATCGCCGTAGCGCACGCGGATCAGGCGGCTGACCTGCACACCGACCGCTTCCCACAGGCGACGCACTTCGCGGTTACGCCCTTCGGTCAGGGTGACGTTGTACCACTGGTTAATCCCTTCACCGCCGGTGAATTTGATGGTTTTAAATGCTGCCGGACCATCTTCTAACTGCACGCCGCGAGACAGCTGACGCAGCTTATCATCATCCACCTGGCCGAAAACGCGAACGGCGTACTCACGCTCGACTTCACGGCTCGGATGCATCAGGCGGTTTGCCAGTTCGCCATCGGTGGTGAACAGCAGCAGGCCGCAGGTGTTCACGTCCAGACGGCCAACGGCAATCCAGCGCGCGCCGCGCAGTTTTGGCAGACGATCAAACACCGTCGGGCGCCCTTCCGGATCGTTACGGGTGCACAGCTCGCCTTCCGGCTTATAGTAAGCCAGCACGCGACAGATCTGCTCAGCAGACTCTTTCACCGAGATCAGATGACCATCGATACGAATTTTTAAACCGGGGACGATTTCTACACGATCGCCGAGGGTGGCGATTTTTCCGTCGACGCTGACGCGGCCAGCTTCGATTTTCGCTTCAATTTCACGGCGGGAGCCGTGGCCGGCGCGGGCCAGCACTTTTTGCAGTTTCTCGCTCATTGAGCTTCCTTAAGGTGTCGCCTTCCCAGGCGTCTGGTATGCTTTATGAAACAATGAGGCCTGTATCAACAACTCATTGTTACGTATATACTTTTTACGTAAAGTCTCGCTAGCATGCGCAAAACATTCACCGCGAGCCCGTAATCGTGGCCAAACATACTACACTAACTTCGTCGGGAAAGCTTCTGTTCGCCGCATCGCGCCTTGAGTATGGAACAGATTTTCCTCATTCTCCTGTGCACATTCACGTATGGAGGTCTTTACCGGACAGTGAGCTCCCCTCACTGCGCGCCCTCCTCCACAACTGCCGGGCGCTGGTCGAGCAGCCAGTCGCGAAAACAGCGGTTGGCAGGCGCCAGCAGCGCGGTCTCGTGGTAAACCAGATGATAGGCCAGCGGACAAGCGATGGGCTGAGCCAGAGGATTAATCAGCCGCCCCTGCGTCAGCGCAGGCGCTATGAATGAACGTCGTAGTAATGCCATCCCCATACCGGCGAACGCCGCCTCCGTCACGCCGTTGGAATCAGTGAACACCGGGCCGCGGCGCGCGCGGTGCGGCTCCAGCCCCACGGCCTCACACCACAGCGCCCAGTCTTCACGATGTTCATCGTGCAACAGCGGATACTGTAGCAGCTCGCTCACATCGATGAGGGTCCGGCGCGGAGCAATCAGTTGCGGACTGCAGACCGGGATAAGGTCGTCATCCAGCAGGCGGTAAGCCTGCAGTTCCGGCCAGCCGCCGACACCATGACGCACGGCAAAATCGATCCCTTCACTCAGCAAATCTACTCGCCGGTTGGTGGCGCCAATCTGGATCTCAATCTGCGGATAGCGTCGTTCAAAATCAGCCAGCCGTGGCAACAGCCACTGAATGGCGAAACCGCTGGTACAGCTGAGTGTCACCTTTTCAGGCCCCGCGGGCACCTGCAGGCGATGAGTGGCGGCGGCTATCTGGAGAAACGCGGGCTGAACGGCCCGCAGGTAGATCTCCCCTACCTCCGTTAACTGTAACTGTCGGGGAGTACGAATAAAAAGCGGGGTATTTAGCGCTTCCTCGAGGCGGGCAATTTGCTGGCTGACGGCGCTGGGCGTAACGCAAAGCTCACTGGCGGCCTGCTTCAGACTGAGCAGCCGTGCCGCCGCTTCAAAGCAGCGCAGCGCATTCAGCGGTGGAAGTTTCATCAACATGGCATCTCAGTTAAGAATAACTTAATCATGTAAGCATAACGCGTTTGTCGGACGCTGCACGTGAGTTCTACAGTTGACTTCCTTCGTGACTACAAGGAGTCAATCATGCGTGTTATCGACTATGGCCGCCTGCTGCTACTCGCCGCTCTGTGGGGTGCCAGCTTTTTGTTTATGCGCATCACCACCCCGGCCTTCGGGGCGATGAACAGCGCTTTTCTTCGCGTACTGTTCGCCGCTCTCGCGCTAGGGCTGTTACTCGGCGTGCAGGGTAAATGGAGCGGGTATCAGGGAAAATTCATATCCACTCTGAAGCTGGGGGTCATTAATTCAGGCCTTCCTTTTCTGATGTACTGCCTTGCCGCACAGTGGCTGCCGGCAGGGTACTCCGCCACGCTCAACGCCACGGCGCCGATGATGGGAATGCTTATCGGCGCGTTATGCTTTGCAGAACCGTTAACCCTGCGCAAAGGCGGCGGCGCGTTACTGGGCGCCATTGGCGTGGCAGTCATTGCGCGCCCAACCTCCAGCCTCAGCGCCGCCCTCCTGCTGCCAGGGATCGGGGCCTGCCTGATCGCGACCGCTTGTTACGGTCTGGCCGGCTTTCTGACCCGCCGCTGGATCCAGCAGCGGGGCGGCCTTGAGGCTGAGCGCGTTGCGTTGGGCAGCCAGGTCGGCGCCACGCTGTTTCTGTTGCCTTTCTTTCTCTGGTCAGGCTGGTATGGTCCGGTCATAGACTGGCGGCAGAGCCTGCCGTGGATAGCGATAGTCATGCTGGGCGTGGTCTGTACAGCAGCAGGGTATATTCTCTATTTTCGCCTGATTGCTGATATAGGACCGCTGCGTTCGCTGTCGGTGACCTTTTTGATCCCACCTTTTGCGGCGCTGTGGGGCTATTTGTGCCTCGGAGAAGCCATACAAAAAGAGCTGATTCTCGGCGCACTGCTGATCGGTCTGGCGCTGTGGTTGATTGTCGTCCCGTCAGGAAGGAAACGCGGGGTGTCGGGCGGAGCATGATCCACCGCCCGACGAGGACGATCAGAGGAAAGGCTTCACGTCGCCGACGCCTTCGCGCAGCACCACCGGAGTATCTTCCGTCAGGTCAATAACCGTGGTCGGCTGCTGCCCAAGGAAGCCGCCGTGAATGATGAGGTCCACCACTTTCTCCAGACGATCTTTGATCTCTTCCGGGTCGGACTCGGTAAAGTCGCTGCCGGGCAGCATCAGCGACGTGGACAGCATCGGTTCGCCTAAAGTCTCGAGCAACGCCTGAGCAATGGGGTTAGACGGGACGCGCATGCCGATGGTTTTACGTTTCTCCTGCAGCAGCCGGCGCGGCACTTCTTTGGTCCCCTTGAGGATAAAGGTGTAGTTGCCCGGCGTGTTGTTTTTCATCAGACGAAACGCCACGTTGTCTACAAAAGCGTAGGTTGACAGCTCGGACAGATCGCGGCACATCAGGGTAAAGTTGTGGCCGTCCGGCAACTGACGGATACGGCAGATCCGCTCCATCGCACCCTTATCTTCAATTTTGCAGCCCAGGGCGTAGCCGGAGTCGGTAGGATAAACGATCACCCCGCCCTTACGCACAATCTCCACCGACTGGTTAATCAACCGCGCCTGCGGGTTATCCGGATGGATATAAAAAAACTGGCTCATACTTCCCTCTCAATTTTTATTCGGCGGCCGCTTCCCAGCTGTGCCAGACGCCTTCCACGCCGGCAGGAAGCCAGAGCTTACGGCCAAGCTCGATCCACGCACAGGGCTGATGAAAATCGGATCCCTGTGACGCCAGAAGACCAAACTGCACGGCCAGGGTGGCCAGCTGGGCGCGTTCATGGGGCGCCTGCTGACACTGGGCCACTTCCATGGCATCACCGCCCTGCTCGCTAAAGTGGGCCAACAGCCGCTTCAACCACTTGGCGGAGAGATCGTAGCGCCCGGGATGGGCTATCACCGCCTTGCCGCCAGAATGATGAATGACATCAATCGCTTGTTTTATTGTACACCACTGCGGCGGCACGTAACCGGTTTTCCCGCGGGCAAGGTATTTTTTGAAGACTTCCGCCATGTTTTTCGCATGGCCGGCCTCCACCAGAAAACGGGCAAAATGGCCGCGGGTGACGGCGCCACCGTCCGCCAGCCGCAGCGCCGCTTCCCAGGCGCCAGGGATCCGCGCCTTCTCCAGGCGTTCGGCAATCATTTGTCCCCGCAGCTGGCGTCGCGCTTTCTGCTCCTCCAGCAGCGCGGTCATCGTCGGGTGCGCAATATCAATATTCAGACCCACGATATGTATTTCGTGATTCTCCCAGAGCGTCGAAATCTCGACGCCGTTTACCAGCGTTAAGGGTAATCCGGCGCGGGCGATCTCTTCCCGGGCGGCCGGGATCGCCGCCACGCTGTCATGGTCGGTGATCGCCAGAGTGCCAACGCGCATCTCATGGGCGCGATGGACCAGTTCCTGCGGAGTCAACCGCCCATCAGAGGCGGTGGTGTGGCTGTGCAGATCGTAAATCACTGCGTATTGGCTGTCGCTCAAAAGGACTCCTGCTGGACATCAACGTAAATAAGCGCATTATCATACCGACAGGCAGAGAAAATCTGCAAACAAGGGTTGACTTTATTCCATCGAACTAGTTAACTAGTACGCAAGTTCACATGAAGGGGTATCACGATGAAAACGTATGTTATCACTCTGCACAGCTGGTGGCGCACCTCCTGACTTCGGGCGGCGTGATCGCGTTTTGCATTCAGCATACAGATACCCGGCCCGCCAATGAGCGGGCTTTTTATTGGACAAAAATAATACGAACAGGCGAGAACAATAATGCAAACATCCAAACCGGCACTCGAGCTTCTCACCAGCGACGCCATCTACCGGGAGAACCCGACGGAGTTATTCCACCAACTGTGCGGCGCCCGTCCGGCCACGCTGCTGCTGGAATCCGCTGACATCGACAGCAAAGATGACTTAAAAAGCCTGCTGCTGGTCGACAGCGCGCTGCGCATCACCGCCCTTGGTGACACTGTCACTATTCAGGCCCTTTCCGCTAACGGCGCCGCGCTGCTGGAACTGCTGGACGGCGCGCTGCCCTCCGGGATCGCCAATCAGCGCCAGCCCAACGGCCGCATCCTGACCTTCCCCGCGGTCAGCACCCTGCTCGATGAAGACGCCCGTCTCTGCTCACTGTCGGTGTTTGACGCCTTCCGTCTCCTGCAGGAGCTGGTGACCGTCCCGGCCAACGAGCGTGAAGCGATGTTCTTCGGCGGCCTGTTCGCCTATGACCTGGTCGCCGGCTTTGAAGATCTTCCACCGCTGCAGAGCGACACCGCCTGCCCGGACTACTGCTTCTATCTGGCAGAAACTCTGCTGGTCATCGACCATCAGACCAAGCATACCCGCATTCAGGCCAGCCTGTTCACCCCGCTGGAAAGTGAAAAGCAGCGCCTGGAGCAGCGCCTGAGCCAGCTGCGTCAGCAGCTGAACGAGCCGCCGGCGCCGCTGCCGGTCACCACCGTGACCGAAATGCAGTGCGACGTTGACCAGAGCGATGAAGAGTACGGTGCGGTGGTGCGTAAAATGCAGCGCGCGATCCGCGCCGGGGAAATCTTCCAGGTGGTCCCTTCCCGTCGCTTCTCGCTGCCCTGCCCGTCGCCGCTGGCCGCCTATGATGTGCTGAAGAAGAGCAACCCCAGCCCGTACATGTTCTTTATGCAGGACAACGATTTCACCCTGTTCGGCGCCTCGCCGGAGAGTTCGCTGAAATATGATGCCGTCAGCCGTCAGATTGAGATCTACCCGATCGCCGGCACCCGGCCACGCGGCCGCCGCGCCGACGGCTCGCTGGATCGCGATCTTGACAGCCGCATCGAACTGGAAATGCGCACCGACCATAAAGAGCTTTCCGAACACCTGATGCTGGTGGACCTGGCGCGTAATGACCTGGCCCGCATCTGCACCCCGGGCAGCCGCTATGTCGCCGATTTAACGAAGGTTGACCGTTACTCCTTCGTGATGCATCTGGTCTCCCGGGTGGTGGGTGAACTGCGTCAGGATCTCGATGTGCTGCACGCCTACCGCGCCTGCATGAACATGGGCACCCTCAGCGGCGCGCCGAAGGTCCGCGCCATGCAGCTGATTGCCGCCGCCGAAGGTAAACGCCGCGGCAGCTACGGCGGCGCGGTGGGCTATTTCACCGCCCACGGCGACCTCGACACCTGCATCGTCATCCGTTCCGCCTACGTGCAGGAGGGTATCGCTACCGTCCAGGCCGGAGCCGGCATTGTGCTCGACTCGGTTCCCCAGTCGGAAGCGGATGAGACCCGAAATAAAGCCCGCGCGGTGCTGCGCGCCATTGCCCAGGCCCATCACGCGAAGGAGATTTTCTGATGGCTGACATTCTGCTGCTCGATAATATCGATTCTTTCACCTATAACCTGGCAGACCAGCTGCGGGCCAATGGTCATAACGTGGTGATTTACCGTAACTCCGTCCCGGCGCAGGCGCTGATTGAGCGTCTGGGCACCATGGACAACCCGGTGCTGATGCTCTCCCCGGGCCCGGGTACGCCGAGCGAAGCTGGCTGCATGCCGGAACTGCTGACCCGTATGCGTGGCAAGCTGCCGATCATCGGCATCTGCCTCGGTCATCAGGCCATTGTTGAAGCCTACGGCGGCTATGTCGGCCAGGCGGGCGAGATCCTCCATGGCAAAGCTTCCAGCATTGAGCACGACGGCCAGGCCATGTTTGCCGGTCTGGCTAACCCGCTGCCGGTGGCGCGCTACCACTCGCTGGTTGGCAGCAATATTCCCGCCGGGCTGACGATTAACGCCAATTTCAACGGCATGGTGATGGCGGTGCGTCACGATGCGGACCGGGTGTGCGGCTTCCAGTTCCATCCGGAATCGATCCTTACCACTCAGGGCGCACGGCTGCTGGAGCAGACCCTGGCCTGGGCGCTGCAGAAGCTGGAGCACACTAACACCCTCCAGCCGATCCTTGAGAAGCTGTACCAGGCGGAAACCCTGAGCCAGCAGGAGAGCCACCAGCTGTTCTCCGCCGTCGTGCGCGGTGAAGTGAAACCTGAGCAACTGGCCGCCGCGCTGGTCAGTATGAAAGTGCGCGGCGAGCAACCGCAGGAAATTGCCGGCGCCGCCACCGCGCTGCTGGAAAACGCCGCGCCGTTCCCGCGCCCGGACTACCTGTTTGCTGACATCGTCGGCACCGGTGGCGACGGCAGCAACAGCATCAACATCTCCACCGCCAGCGCCTTTGTCGCTGCGGCCTGCGGATTGAAAGTGGCGAAACACGGCAACCGTAGCGTCTCCAGTAAATCAGGCTCTTCTGACCTGCTGGCGGCCTTCGGCATCAATCTCGATATGAACGCCGATAAATCCCGCACGGCGCTCGATGAGCTGGGGGTTTGCTTCCTGTTCGCGCCGAAATACCACACCGGTTTCCGCCATGCGATGCCGGTCCGTCAGCAACTGAAGACCCGTACCCTGTTTAACGTGCTGGGGCCGCTGATTAACCCGGCGCATCCGCCGCTGGCGCTGATTGGCGTCTACAGCCCGGAACTGGTGCTGCCGATCGCCGAGACCCTGCGCGTGCTGGGCTATCAGCGCGCGGCGGTGGTGCACAGCGGTGGGATGGATGAAGTCTCGCTGCATGCGCCCACAGTGGTGGCCGAACTGCATAACGGGGAAATTAAAAGCTATCAGCTGACCGCTGACGACTTCGGCCTGACGCCTTACCATCAGGCGCAGCTGGCGGGCGGCACGCCGGAAGAAAATCGTGACATTCTGACGCGCTTGCTACAAGGTAAAGGTGAAGCCGCTCACGAAGCCGCCGTCGCCGCCAACGTCGCCATGTTGATGCGTTTACACGGGCATGAAGATCTGAAAGCTAACGCTCAGCAGGTACTGGATGTGCTGCACAGCGGCGCGGCCTATGACAGAGTGACCGCCTTAGCGGCAAGAGGGTAAAGAATGCAGACCGTTTTAGCAAAAATCGTTGCCGACAAAGCGATTTGGGTAGAAGCCCGCAAACAACAACAACCGTTAGCCAGTTTTCAGAGTGAAGTGGTCCCGACGCAGCGCAATTTCTATGACGCGCTGGCCGGCACCCGCACCGCGTTTATTCTCGAGTGCAAAAAGGCCTCGCCGTCGAAGGGGTTGATTCGCGAAGATTTCGATCCGGCGGCGATCGCCAGCATCTACAAACACTACGCCTCGGCGATCTCAGTGCTGTGTGATGAGAAATATTTCCAGGGCAGTTTCGATTTTCTGCCGATCGTCAGCAAGGTCGCGCCGCAGCCGATCCTGTGTAAGGACTTCACCATCGACCCTTACCAGATCTACCTGGCGCGCTACTATCAGGCCGATGCCTGCCTGCTGATGCTCTCGGTGCTCGACGATGAGCAGTACCGCCAGCTCTCCGCGGTGGCGCACAGCCTGAATATGGGCGTGCTGACCGAAGTCAGCAATGAAGAGGAGCTGGAGCGCGCCATCGCCCTGAAGGCGAAGGTGGTGGGCATTAACAACCGCAACCTGCGCGATATGTCGATTGACCTTAACCGCACCCGTCAGCTGGCGGCGCGTCTCGGCCCGGATGTCACGGTGATCAGCGAATCCGGCATCCATACCTATGCTGAAGTGCGCGAGCTGAGCCACTTCGCCAACGGCTTCCTGATCGGCTCCGCCCTGATGGAGCAGGCGGATCTGGAAGCGGCGGTTAAACGCGTGCTGCTCGGCGAGAACAAAGTGTGCGGCCTGACGCGCCCGCAGGATGCCCAGGTGGCCTGGGAGTCTGGCGCCATCTACGGTGGCCTGATTTTCGTCCCGACCTCGCCGCGGGCGGTGAATGACGCGCAGGCCAAAGCGGTGATCGCCGCTGCGCCGCTGCAGTACGTCGGCGTCTTCCGCAATGCGCCGCTGGACGAGGTGGTCGCCCGCGCGCAGGCTCTGGGGCTGGCCGCCGTGCAGCTGCACGGTGATGAGGACCAGGCCTATATCGACGCGCTGCGCGACGCCCTCGCGGACAACGTCCGCATCTGGAAAGCGCTGAGCGTTGGCGAAACCCTCCCGGCCCGTACGCTCCGCCATGTTGACAAGTACCTGTTCGACAACGGCCAGGGCGGCAGCGGCCAGCGCTTTGACTGGAGCCTGCTGCAGGGCCAGGATCTGCGCAACGTCATGCTGGCGGGTGGCCTGGGTGCCGATAACTGTGTGGAAGCGGCCAAAAGCGGCTGTGCCGGACTCGATTTCAATTCAGGCGTAGAGTCGCAACCCGGGATTAAAGACGCCAGCAAACTGGCCTCCGTATTCCAGACGCTGCGCGCATATTAAGGAGCAATAATGAGCACTTTACTGAACCCCTACTTCGGCGAATTCGGCGGCATGTATGTGCCGCAGATCCTGATGCCCGCCCTGCGCCAGCTGGAAGAAGCCTTTGTCAGCGCGCAGAAGGACCCGGCCTTTCAGGCGGAATTCACTGACCTGCTGAAAAACTACGCCGGACGTCCGACGGCCCTGACCAAATGCCGGAATCTGACCGAAGGTACTCGCACCACCCTGTACCTGAAACGCGAAGATCTGCTGCACGGCGGCGCGCACAAAACCAACCAGGTGCTGGGCCAGGCCCTGCTGGCCAAACGGATGGGCAAAACCGAAATTATCGCCGAGACCGGCGCCGGTCAGCACGGGGTCGCCTCAGCGCTGGCCAGCGCCCTGCTCGGTCTGAAATGCCGTATCTACATGGGCGCCAAGGACGTCGAGCGCCAGTCGCCGAACGTCTTCCGTATGCGCCTGATGGGCGCCGAGGTGATCCCGGTGCACAGCGGCTCCGCCACGCTGAAAGATGCCTGTAATGAGGCGCTGCGCGACTGGTCTGGTAGCTACGAGAATGCGCACTATATGCTGGGCACCGCCGCCGGTCCGCATCCATTCCCAACCATTGTACGTGAATTCCAGCGCATGATTGGTGAAGAGACCAAAGCGCAGATCCTCGAAAAAGAAGGACGCCTGCCAGACGCGGTGATCGCCTGCGTCGGCGGCGGATCAAACGCCATCGGAATGTTTGCCGACTTTATTGATGAAACCAACGTCGGCCTGATCGGCGTGGAACCGGCCGGGCACGGTATCGAAAGCGGCGAGCACGGCGCGCCGCTGAAGCATGGCCGCGTGGGGATCTACTTCGGTATGAAGTCGCCGATGATGCAGACCGCCGACGGCCAGATCGAAGAGTCTTACTCCATTTCCGCCGGGCTGGACTTCCCGTCCGTTGGGCCGCAGCACGCGTTTCTGAACAGCACCGGTCGCGCTGACTATGTGTCGATCACCGACGACGAAGCGCTGGACGCGTTTAAAGCGCTCTCGCGCCACGAAGGGATCATCCCGGCGCTGGAGTCCTCTCACGCTCTGGCCCACGCGCTGAAGATGATGCGCGAAAATCCGGAAAAAGAGCAGTTGCTGGTGGTTAACCTCTCCGGTCGCGGCGACAAAGACATTTTCACCGTACATGACATCCTGAAAGCGCGAGGGGAAATCTGATGGAACGCTATGAGACGCTGTTTGCCCAACTGAAAAATCGCCAGGAAGGCGCCTTCGTTCCCTTTGTCACCCTTGGCGATCCGGGACCGGAGCAGTCGCTCAAAATTATCGATGCGCTGATCGAAGGCGGCGCCGATGCCCTTGAGCTGGGGATCCCTTTCTCCGACCCGCTGGCGGACGGCCCGACCATCCAGGGCGCGGCCCTGCGCGCCTTCGCCGCCGGGGTGACCCCGGCGCAGTGCTTTGAGATGCTGGCGGCGATCCGCCAGAAGCATCCGACGATCCCAATCGGCCTGCTGATGTATGCCAACCTCGTCTTCAGCCCGGGCATCGATGCGTTCTATGCCCAGTGCGAACGCGTCGGCGTCGACTCGGTGCTGGTGGCCGACGTGCCGGTGGAAGAGTCCGCCCCGTTCCGCCAGGCGGCGATGCGCCATAACATCGCGCCGATTTTCATCTGCCCGCCCAATGCGGATGACGATTTACTGCGCCAGATTGCTTCTTATGGCCGCGGCTACACCTATCTGCTGTCGCGCGCCGGAGTGACGGGTGCGGAAAATCGCGCCGCACTGCCGCTGCACCACCTGGTGGAGAAGCTGGCGGAATATCACGCCGCGCCGCCGCTGCAGGGCTTTGGCATCTCCGCGCCGGAGCAGGTGAGCGCCGCCATTGACGCCGGGGCCGCCGGGGCTATCTCCGGTTCCGCCATCGTCAAAATCATCGAACGCCACCTCGTGGAGCCGCAGATCATGCTCGACGAACTGAAAGCCTTCGTCCAGAGCCTGAAGGCGGCGACCAAAACCGCCTGACCGTTAGCCGCCTGGTATTGCGCCAGGCGGCGATTTCCTCGCGTTACCTTCCCCTCCATGTCATCTTGCACGCCAACACATCAGACGGAATGATGATCGACACCTTGGCGCCAGGCGATGCGCTTTAACGTGGAAATGGATGGCGGGCGGATGCCGAAGATTTGAACTATGTTGAAAGGGAAAAATATCGCTCTCCCTGGCACAGGAGAGCGATACAGTCAGGCAATCAATATTGCCCGAATATCATTGACGTTGGTTAACGTCGGGCCGGTGATCAGCAAATCATTAAGCGCGTGAAAATAACAATAACTATCATGGCCATCCAGATATTGCACGGCGTTAAGACCGCTCAGCTTGCCGCGCGCAAGCGTATCCGGGAAGACGATCGCGCCTGCGGCATCTTCTGTGCCATCAATACCATCGCTGTCTCCCGCCATGGCCCAGATACCGTGTTCCCCCTGGAGCGCACAGGCCAGACTGAGTAAAAACTCGGTATTGCGGCCCCCTTTTCCAGGCTGAGTGTTGTTTACTGTCACCGTGGTTTCGCCACCTGACAACAGTACAGCAGGCCCTGAAATCGGGTGACCATACTGCTTCGCCGATTTCGCCATACCGGCCATGACCACCGCCACTTCCCTGCTTTCACCTTCTATCGCATCCCCCAAAATAAGGGGGGTGAGCCCATGTTGTCGTGCGGCCAGCCCCGCCGCCGCTAACGCCATCGCCGGCGTGGCGATAAGCCTGACCTCGCCTGTCGCGGCGTTTTCCATCGGGCCGGCCGGCTGGTTTAGCCGTTCGCTAACGGGCTTCGGGATCGCAATGCCATACCGCTGCAGTACCCGGAGCGCATCACGTGGTGCGCTGTTATCGGCAACGGTGGGGCCAGACGCTACGTCCGTCGGATTATCGCCAGGCACATCGCTGATAATCAGTGATACGATGCGCGCCGGTTGCGCCATGGTCGCCAGCTTTCCGCCTTTCACCGCTGAGAGATGACGACGTACCAGATTCATCTCTTTGATGCTGGCCCCGCTATGGAGCAGGGCCCGGGTGATGGTCTGCTTATCTGCCAGCGTTAACCCCGGGGCGGGCAGCGCCATCAGCGCCGACCCTCCCCCTGAAATCAATGCCAGCACCAGATCATCGGCAGTTAAACCGCGCAGCGTCTCCACAATCAGCATTGCGGCAACCTCGCTCATGGCATCCGATACGGGATGAGCCGCCTCAATAATGCGGATGCGGCCCGCAGGAACCGCGTAACCGTAACGCGTCACCACCACGCCCGACACCGCCACATCCGGCCAGGCCGCATCTACGGCAGCCGCCATTGCCGCGGACGCTTTACCCGCACCGATCACCACACAACGGCCGCGAGGTTTTTCCGGCAGGTTAGCCAGGGTCACCGGCCCGGCACGGGCACTGTTGACCGCATGTTGAAAGATATCCTGCAGGATCTCTGCAGCCTGTTCGTTATTCATGGTTATGCGGTCTCGGCAATGTCAGCTTTAGCGTCAATGTAGTGCACCACGGCGCGTGTCACCTCCGCGGTATTGGCTGAGCCACCGACATCTGGCGTCAGAATGCCTTTTTCACACACATACTCAATGCCTTCCATAATCAGCGCAGCGGCATGGCGTTCGCCCAGATGTTCAAGCATCTGTACCGCGGTCCAGAAAGTGGCAATGGGGTTCGCAATTCCTTTGCCGGTGATATCGAATGCGGAACCATGAATCGGTTCGAACATGGAAGGGAAGCGGCGTTCAGGATCAATATTCGCGGTCGGCGCTACGCCCAGGCTACCCGCCAGCGCGCCAGCCAGATCGGAAAGGATATCGGCGTGCAGATTGGTGGCAACGATGGTATCCAGGGTCTGGGGATGCAACGTCATACGGTGCGTCATGGCATCGACCAACATTTTGTCCCACTGCACATCCGGGAATTCCTGCGCCACTTCGGCGGCAATCTCATCCCACATCACCATACCATGGCGCTGGGCGTTGGATTTGGTCACCACGGTCAGCAGTTTACGTGGCCGGGACTGCGCCAGTCTGAAGGCATAGCGCATAATGCGCGTTACCCCAACACGGGTAAAGATTGCCACTTCGGTACCGACTTCTTCAGGTAAACCACGGTGCGCACGGCCGCCGTTACCAGAATATTCACCTTCGGAGTTTTCACGCACGATGACCCAGTCAAGATCGCCCGGCCCGCGGTTGCGCAGCGGTGAAGTGACGCCCGGCAGAATTTTGGTGGGTCGCACATTGGCGTACTGGTCAAAGCCCTGGCAAATAGGCAGGCGCAGGCCCCAGAGTGTGATGTGGTCAGGGACATCCGGCGCGCCCACCGCACCGAAGTAAATCGCATCGAATGCTTTCAGCATGTTCAGTCCTTCTTCCGGCATCATCACGCCATGTTTTTTGTAATAGTCTGACCCCCAGTCAAAGGTCTCTACATCAAATTTCAGTTGCGGATCGTGGCGCGTCAGCGCGTGCAAGACTTCAATACCTGCCGAAATGACTTCCGGTCCGATACCGTCCGCAGGGATAGCAGCAATTTTGTAGTGACGCATCGTTATTTCTCCAGTTAATGAGTATGAGGATGTGGAAGCTCTGCTGTCGGCGATTTGTTCGCTCTGGCAGAGAGAATCACGACCACGAGGGCCGAGAGCGCCAGCAATCCGGCGACAAAGTACAGGCCCCAGCTGTAGCTACCGGTTTGCTCGCGGATCACGCCAATCATCATCGGCCCGACGAAACCGCCGAGGTTGCCGATGGAGTTGATAGCGGCAATGCCAGCGGCCGCAGCCGGGCCGCTGAGGAACAGGGTTGGCATGCTCCACAGCGGGGGTTTTGATGCGCTAATCCCCACGGTGACCAGCGTTAAGGCGACCATTACGGTAAACAATGTGCTGACGTTACCGGCGTATATCAGCCCGCCAGCCGCCAGCAGGCAGGCGCCAATCACGTGCCAGCTCCGCTCTTTGGTTCGATCGGAATGACGCGCCCAGAGGATCATGGCGATGACGCCGATCACCGCCGGAAAAGCGTTCAGGAAACCAATCTCCAGCGAGGAAGCACCGAAACTGCGAATGATTTGCGGGGACCAGATGCCAAGCGTATACAGCCCGGCGGAGGTACCGAAATAGACCAGGGCCAGCGCCAGGACGCGTATATCCGCCAGTCCCCGCCATGCGCTGGAATGGCTCTGTTTTGCCGCCCGCGCCAGCTCCTCAGCGTGCAGGGTGTTTTCCAGCCAGGCACGCTCTTGTTCTGTCAGCCATTTGGCTTTGGCCGGGCGATCCGTCAAAAAGAACAAAACCACAACACCGAGCACCAGCGCCGGCAAAGCTTCCAGGACAAACATCCACTGCCAGCCGGCATAGCCGAGGAAGCCATGCATCTCCAGCAGTGCGGCCGAAACCGGCGATCCCAGTGCTGTAGACAGGGGAGCTGCGGCCATAAAGATGGCAGTGACCTGCGCACGCCTGGCGGCAGGAAACCAGTAGCTGAGATAGAGAATGATCCCCGGGAAGAAACCGGCTTCCGCCACACCGAGCAGAAAACGCAGAATGTAGAAGCTCGTCGTGCCCTGCACAAAAGCCATGCAGCCAGAGACGAATCCCCAGGTGATCATGACGCGGGCGATCCAGATACGGGCGCCCACTTTATGGAGAATTAAGTTTGACGGCACCTCAAACAGAAAGTAACCCAGGAAGAAAATGCCAGCGCCCAGCCCAAAAACGGTGGGTGAAAACCCCAGGTCCTGGTTCATGGTCAGAGCGGCAAAGCCAATATTGACGCGGTCAAGGAAGGCGATGAAGTACAGCAGCATGATGAAAGGAATAATGCGCAGGGTAACCTTGCGCATCACCTTCTTTTCGAGGTCGTTATTCATGACGGGATGCTCCATAGTGATGTAGGGTTGTTATCGTTTTGTAATAATCCCAGTATGAAGTTTTGAATCGCTTTATCATCGGCGCAGCTTTATATAAATAATTTGTATAATCAGGTTTTGGTGAAAAAATGGATATAAATCAGCTACGTTGCTTTGTGGTATTAGGTGATGAGCTTCACTTTGGCCGGGCTGCCCGTAAACTCGAAATGATGCCTGCGTCACTGAGTCGCTTCATCAAACTGCTGGAAGATGATTTGGGGATAAGGCTACTGAATCGATCGACCCGCAATGTGTCGCTAACGCCTGAAGGTGCCGCCTTTTTAAATGAGGCCAAAACGGTCATTGCTGATTTCGATGCGCTACGGCAGCGATTCCGTAAAAATAGCCTGTTACAGAAAAGAACTTTGCGGATCGGGGCTATCGACAGCGCAGCCAAAGGATTACTTCCTGAATTGCTGAATCTTTTTGTCAGACGTTTTCCTGAGGCAGATATTCATCTTACGGAAGATAAATCTCACAAGCTGATTCCCCGACTTATTTCAGGATGGCTGGATGTAGTCTTTGTACGCCCGCCTGAACATATTGATGCCACGCTGACAGCGCGTTTTATCGCTAATGAAACCTGCGTGCTCGCCGTGCCCGCTCATCACCGGCTGGTCAGTTATGACGAAGTCAGTATCGATGATTTCCGACACGAGCCGGTTATCTTGCCGGAAAGACGCACCCGGCGTCACAGCCATGACCTGACAATGAATATTTTCAAAGAGGGAGGCAGCATGCCTGTCATCGCGCAGTATGCTGAAGAGAAGCAGACTATCCTGAGTTTTGTTGCCGCTGGACTCGGCATTGCTCTGGTGCCAGCGTCCTATAAAGACATGAATGCGGACGGCGTGAAATACCTTGCGCTCACGCCCAAAAAACATATCGAAGGCCTTCCCCTCAGCGCGATGTGGCATCAGGGAAATAACAATATCTATGTACGATCCCTGCTGGAGATACTTTCCGACAACATCGACGAGCTGACCCGTGATTTGTGACGGAGAAAGAAGATTGTTGCGCCAGGCGGCAACACGCGAGAATTTAGCCTGGTTGCAGCAAACTGTCGGCGTATTTGCGCGTTAAGCGAAACAGCGCCTGCACTTCCTCTTCCGGCCACTGCGCCAGCACCTGATTCATTAACCGCCGCCGCGCTACCGCAATACTGTCGATCATCTGTTGTCCGCTGGCGCTAAGCGTCACTTCGCTGATCCGTCGGTCATGACGGTTAGGTTGCTTACAGGCGAGCCCCTGGGCTTCCAGTTTTTTCACCTGGCGGCTGACGGTGGTGTAATCGCGCCCTAAATGATCCGCCAGCTCAACAACCCCCACCGGGCCATGGCGCCCTACCGCCACCAGCAGCGGAAACAGCATCTGTTCCAGCTGGACGCCGGCCGTCTGGAGGATCTGCTCGTCGCGCAGCGGCTGGTTCATCACGCTGATGATATCCAGTAGCGCGCCGTGAAAGTCGGTAATGTCGTAGTCATTATGTGCATCTTGCATATATTAATTTTCCGCGTATAGTGCTGCAAAACAATATGTGTATTTTACACATAATTCCCGACAGGAGAGAATTTATGAAAGCAGCCGTGGTTTTTGACCTCGCAGAAGGCCCGGTTTGGGCCGATTTTATCGAGCCGCAGCCCGCTGCCGGCCAGACGCTCATTGACGTCCGCGCCGCCGCGATGAGCCATGTGGTTAAGGCCCGGGCATCCGGACGTCATTATAGCTTCGACGGCAATCTGCCTTTTGTACCCGGTATCGATGGCGTCGGCACCACACCTCAGGGCCAGCGCGTCTACTTCGCCTTCCCCACCGCTCCCTTCGGCAGTATGGCGCAGCGGGCGCCGGTTGCCCTGCAGAATTGCCTGCCGCTGCCGGATGCGCTCGATGATGTTAACGCGGCGGCGATGGCCAATCCCGGCATGTCCGCGTGGGCGTCTCTGGTGACTCGCGCCCAGCTCCAGGCCGGTGAAACGGTGCTGATTAACGGCGCCACCGGCAGCGCCGGTCAGCTGGCGGTGCAGATTGCCCGCTATCTGGGGGCAAAAAAAATCATTGCGACCGGGCGTAATGCGCAGGCGCTGGCGGCGCTGGACGCCGATGAGTGTATTCAGTTAACCGCTGATGATAAAACCTTGAGCGGGCAATTTTCAGCGGCCAGCGCCGCGCAGATTGACGTGGTCATCGATTACCTGTGGGGACGCAGAGCGGAATTGTTATTGCCGGCCCTGGCGAAATATACCCCAGCCGGCAGACCGGTACGCTATGTGCAGGTGGGGTCCCTGGCTGGCGCCGATATCGCGTTAAATGGCGCAGTTCTGCGATCCGCCCCGCTCCTGCTGATGGGCAGCGGTATCGGTAGCCTGTCGATGCCGCAGCTGCTGGCGGCGACGGGTGAAATGCTGCAGGCGGCGGTGCCGGGTAAATTGACCATCGCCACCACCCCGCGGCCGCTGCAGGAGATCGCGGCGGCCTGGCCGCGGGACGACAGTCAGAAGCGTACGGTTTTCACCCTCGGATAAAAAATCGCTTCCGCACAAAAGATGGGGTTGATATCTTAAATGAGAAATATTATCTTTCTCATTACTGAATAGTTGAGTAAATAACTCAGGTATTCAGTACGACATTGCTCACATTGCTTCCAGTATTTTTGCCCGCACTTGTGCGGGCTTTTTTTATCCGCGACACACTTCTCGCACCAGTTGCTGCCGCCAGCGGTGGCCCGGCACCTGCTCCAGATGACATACGGCCCGGCATCGTTCTCCGTCACGCGGCGGGAGAACGCTCGCTGGTCGTCCCCCCAATAACGCGGTCGCGGAACAGTGCCAGCAGAGGGATCGGTGGTCCCCTATTTTTCATTACACCAATTTCCAGAACGGCGTTCTGCTCGCGCAGAAGGAGGGCATCTTTTATGCCAAAAACCACGAAGCGCCAGGTTAGCCCTGGCGCCTGTCACCTCGCGGCGCGGCTGGCCAGCGGCCTCTTCCTGCCGCTCTTTTGCTTCAATACCGCCATTTTCGTTCAAAATTTATGAACTATGTAAATTGCGATGAAGAAATATGTTTAAACGTCAACATTTCTATGTAAATATTAAGGCGAATGATAACTATTCTTTTTATCATTTATAGAATCACACCGGGTCAGCGCAAGCCAGACGACGAATAACGTCGCTTTTGCGCGGTGTGGTATGTGCTCATAACAAAAAATAAGCCTGCATTTATCATGGAAAAAAACGCTTCTCTGCCGTTTGGCAGTTTCAACTCATTGGCATTGTTTACGGGTCTGTGTCTGGGGGCCTCACCGGCAACGGGCATCGCAGCGGAAAAATCAGTCAAAAATAGTGAAGAGACGCTGGTGGTGGAAGCCACTCCGCCTTCACTCTACTCTCCCGGCGCCTCCGCCGATCCCAAGTTCAATAAACCGCTGGTCGATACCACCCGCACCATCACCGTGATCCCGGAACAGGTGATTAAAGACCAGGGCGTCACCAACCTGACTGACGCCCTCAAAAACGTCCCCGGCGTCGGGGCGTTTTATGCCGGTGAGAATGGCAGCTCATCTACCGGGGATGCCATCTACATGCGCGGCGTGGATACCTCTAACAGCATCTATGTGGACGGCATTCGCGACATCGGCAGCGTGACGCGCGATACCTTCAATACCCAGCAGGTGGAAGTCATCAAAGGACCCGCCGGCACGGACTATGGCCGCAGCGCGCCCTCCGGCTCGATCAATATGATCAGCAAGCAGCCGCGCCTTGACTCCGGGATCGACGGTTCGGCCAGCATCGGCAGCGCCTGGTCGCGTCGGGGAACTCTCGACCTGAACCAGGCGTTTAGCGACAACGCCGCGTTCCGTCTGAACCTGATGGGGGAAAAAACCCATGACGCCGGTCGGGACAGCATTGAAAACGAACGCTATGGCATCGCGCCGTCGCTGGCCTTCGGCCTCGATACCCCAACTCGTCTGTATCTGAACTATCTGCACGTCCGGCAGAACAACACCCCGGATGGCGGGATCCCCACCGTCGGCCTGCCGGGCTATTCGGCGCCTTCGCCGAAGTATGCCGCGCTCAACTCCGCCGGTAAGGTCGATACCAGCAATTTTTATGGCACCGACTCCGATTATGATAAATCCACCACCGACAGCGGCACTCTGCGCTTCGAGCACGATCTGACGGACAATACCACCGTGCGCAATACCACCCGCTGGTCGCGGGTGAAACAGGAGTATCTCCTGACCGCGGTGATGGGCGGCGCGAGCAATATCACCGCCCCCGATATCAATGACGTCAACACCTGGAGCTGGTCGCGTCTGGTTAATACCAAAGATGTCAGCAACCGCATTCTGACCAACCAGACCAATATCACCTCGACCTTCAATACCGGCTCGATAGGCCATGACGTCAGCGCCGGCGTGGAGTTTACCCGGGAAAACCAGACCAACTATGGCGTGAACGCCATGACCGCGCCGGCGGTGAATCTCTACCATCCGGTGAGCAACCTGTCGATTGGCGGGCTGGACAGAAACGGCGCGAACGCCAACGGCCAGACCGATACCTTCGGGATTTATGCCTTCGATACGCTGGCGCTGACCGAGCGGATTGAGGTCAACGGCGGGCTGCGTCTCGACAATTACCATACCAAATATGACAGCGCCACCGCCTGCGGCGGCAGCGGACGCGGGGCTATCGCCTGCCCGCCCGGCCAGTCGACGGGCAGCCCGGTCACCACCGTGGATACCGCCAAATCCGGCAATCTGGTTAACTGGAAAGCCGGGGCGCTGTACCGCTTAACCGAGCAGGGAAATGTCTACGTCAACTACGCCATCTCACAGCAGCCGCCGGGGGGCAGCAGTTTCGCCCTGGCCGCCAGCGGCAGCGGCAACAGCGCCAACCGAACCGACTTTAAGCCGCAGAAGGCGAAATCCAGCGAGCTGGGCACCAAGTGGCAAATCTTCGACAAACGTCTGTTGCTCAGCGCGGCGTTATTCCGCACCGATATTGAAAACGAAGTGGCCGCCAACGATGACGGGACCTGGTCGCAGTACGGCAAAAAGCGCGTGGAGGGATATGAGCTTTCTGTAACCGGAAACCTGACCCCGGACTGGACGATCATCGCCGGCTACACTCAGCAGCATGCGACGGTGACGGAGGGGCAGAATGTGGCGCAGGATGGTTCTTCCGCGCTGGCCTACACCCCGAAACATGCCTTTACGCTGTGGACGCAGTATCAGGCCACCAGCGATCTGTCCGTCGGCGGCGGTGCGCGCTATGTCGGAAGCCTGCGCCGGGGCAGCGATGGTGCAGTCGGTACCCCGGATCACACCGAGGGCTATTGGGTTGCCGATGCCAAACTGGGCTATCGGGTCAACAGCAACCTCGATCTGCAGCTCAATATGTACAACCTGTTTGATACCGATTACGTGGCCTCCATCAACAAGAGCGGCTATCGCTATCATCCGGGCGAACCCCGGACCTTTATGCTGACGGCGAACGTCCACTTCTGAGTCTGTGCGTGGGGCCGTTGCGCCCCACCTTTTAGAGAGAACACCGCGATGATGTATCACATTCCTGACGTGCTTTCGGCAGACCAGGTGGCGGAATTTACCCGTCAGCTGGCGCAGGCCGACTGGGTCGACGGGCGGGTTACGGTGGGCAGCCAGGGGGCGGCCGTCAAACAGAACCAGCAGATCGATACCCGAACGCCGCTGTATGCCCGCCTGCAGGCCACTGTGCTCGACATGCTGCACGGCCATCCGCAGTTTTTTTCCGCCGCGCTGCCGCGGACGATTTCCGCACCGTTGTTTAACCGCTATGGGCCAGGAGAGACCTACGGTTTTCATGTCGATGGCGCCGTTCGCCAGAACGGCGAGGCGGGCTGGATGCGTACTGACCTGTCAGCGACGCTGTTTCTTTGCGATCCGGAGAGCTATGAGGGCGGTGAACTGGTGATTGAAGACACCTATGGCCAGCACCGGGTGAAGCTCCCGGCCGGGCATCTGGTGCTCTATCCCGCCAGCAGCCTGCACTGCGTCACCCCGGTGACCCGCGGCGTACGTCAGGCCTCTTTCCTGTGGATCCAGTCGATGGTCCGCGACGATAAGCAGCGCGCGATGCTTTACGACCTGGACCGCACCATCCAGTCTCTGAAGGCCCGCTTTGGCGACGGAGAAGAGGTCCTCTCCCTGCTCAACATGTATCACAACCTGCTGCGCCAGTGGACGGAAGTGTGATCCGCTATCGATGGCGAAGGCTTGCGGCAGACAGATGTGACGTGACAATGAACTGGCCATCCGTTGGCCAGTTTTCAGCAGGATTTAAAACCGATAACCCGCAGAGAACATAAACACCCACGGATCCAGACGGGTGCTGACTTTCTGGTCCACACCGCCGGCTTTGAATTTCACATCGGTGTCGATATCCATGTACCACACCGACATATTCAGCAGCCAGTCACGGTTAATCAGATAATCGAGGCCAACCTGCCCCGCCGCGCCCCAGGAGTCCTTCAGGCTCAGATCGGAAAGCCTGGCCGCCTTGCCGGTATCGTTAAAGTCTTCATTAAAGAAGGTGGTGTAGTTAATACCAGCCCCCACATACGGGCGCACCTTGCTTTGTGCATCGCCAAAGTACCACTGCGCCATCAGGGTGGGTGGCAACTGATGGACGGTGGCGATAGTCCCGGTTGGCCCGGTACCGACCTTATGGCGGAACGGCGTTGCCGCCAGCAGTTCCACGCCGATGTTATCGGTCGCCATATAGGTAAAGGTTAAACCCAGCTGGGTGTTGTTACTGACGTTGAAACTGCCAAGGCTGCCTAACACATTGTCAGAGCCCTCCGTCGGTCGGACGGTGGCGGTCCCGGCACGAATGAAAAATTCACCCGCCTCATGCGCCCAGACGCTGCCGGTGGAAAGCGTGCTTAGAATTAATGCCGCCGCTGCTAACTTCTTCATATCCACTTCCTCATTATGGTTTTTCAGCGCGGCCAAATATACCTATAACGAGTTACGTTTGATCTGTTTTAGATCACACTAAAACCTTAGATTTAACATTTATTGATCCAGATTAATTTTTGATACCGATCGCAATACCCTGAATCCTTCTCACATCAATTTTCACTTTTCGCGAAAAAAAATATTTCTGCCCCTCTTGCCGCCGCTGAAGCGGCTGGATAAGTTAACTGCCGACAATCTGTGTTGATGCGTTTTTTTCAGGTGTAATTATGAGTGAAATCAACCCGTGCATGACGTGCGGTGCCTGTTGTGCGTATTTTCGTGTCTCTTTCTACTGGGCGGAAGCCGACGATGCGGGTGGCCTGGTGCCTTCCGCGCTGACCGAGCCGCTGACCCCTTTCCTGCGCTGCATGAGCGGCACCAACCAGCGACAGAGCCGCTGCGCGGCGCTGTCAGGCGACATCGGTGACGCCGTCCACTGCACTATTTATGAAAACCGTCCCTCCCCGTGCCGTGAATTCACCATGTCCGGTGAGAATGGTGAGGAAAATGACGCCTGCAACCGGGCGCGGGCGCGCTATGGCCTACCGCCATTGATTCCTCTTTACAAAGATATACCTGCCCTGAATGGTGCAGAGAGTGCTACGACGGAACGATTTGCGGTACAATCGCCGGCTAGTTAACACCTGCAACACTCAAGGAGAATGCATGTCTATCACGGCGAAGTCCGTCTACCGTGACACCGGGAATTTTTTTCGTAATCAGTTCATTACCATTTTGCTGATTGCGCTGTTGTGCGCGTTTATTACGGTAGTACTTGGCCATGCCTTTTCACCCAGTGACGAGCAGCTGTCGATACTCAGCGAAGGCGACAACCTCGCCGGTAGCGCCGGCCTGTTCGAACTGGTGCAGAACATGACGCCGGAGCAACAGCAGATCCTGCTGCGCGCCTCGGCGGCATCTACCTTCTCGGGTCTGGTGGGCAATGCGATCCTCGCCGGCGGCATTCTGCTGCTGATCCAGCTGGTCTCTGCCGGTCATCGCGTTAGCGCCCTGCGCGCCATCGGCGCCTCAGCCCCGGTGCTGCCGAAGCTGCTGCTGTTGATCCTCTTCACGACCTTCCTGGTGCAGATGGGGATGATGCTGGTACTGGTACCCGGCGTGCTACTGGCCATCGTACTGGCCTTTGCGCCGATCATGCTGGTGCAGGACAAAATGGGTATCCTCAGCGCCATGCGCAGCAGCATGCGCCTGGCGTGGGCCAATCTGCGGCTGGTGGCGCCAGCTATCATTGGCTGGCTGGTGGCGAAAACTCTGCTGTTACTGTTCGCTTCCAGCTTTGCTGTCCTGACGCCAAACGTCGGCGCGGTGGTCATCAATACCATCAGCAACCTGATATCCGCCCTGTTGCTGATCTATTTATTCCGCGTGTATATGCTTATCCGCAACTAATCTTAACCAGGATCGGGGTCTTCCCCGATCCGTCCTGAAAGACGGGATCGATGTATGAAGCAGTTTCTGGATTTTTTACCGCTGGTGGTCTTCTTTGCCTTCTATAAGCTTTACGATATCTACGCCGCCACCACCGCGCTGATCGTCGCGACCGCTATCGTGCTGATCTACAGCTGGGTACGCTACCGTAAAGTCGAAAAAATGGCGCTGATCACCTTTGTGCTGGTGGCCGTCTTCGGCGGATTAACCCTCTTCTTCCACAATGATGAGTTTATTAAATGGAAGGTGACGGTGATTTATGCCCTGTTCGCCGGGGCACTGCTGTTCAGCCAGTGGGTGATGAAAAAGCCGTTGATCCAGCGCATGCTGGGCAAAGAGCTGGCCCTGCCTCAGCAGGTCTGGTCGCGGCTTAACCTGGCCTGGGCAGTGTTCTTTATCCTTTGCGGGCTGGCCAATATCTATATCGCCTTCTGGCTGCCGCAGAATATCTGGGTGAACTTCAAGGTCTTTGGCTTAACCGCCCTCACACTGGTCTTTACCCTGCTGAGCGGGATCTACATCTACCGCCATATGCCGCAGGACGACCACCACTAACCCCTCCGCCGGCGCGCCATCGCGCGCCGCGCTCGCCCCCTATAATCTCACTGCGCTGGCAAACATTCCCTGCAACCACACAACCTCAGCGCATACGCTGACAGCTTCCCGGCCACACTGTGCAGACTCTCTTCACGATTTCTCTCAACTGCATAAAAAGTTGCGGTAATTGTGAGGATTTTATGGAGATTCATCTCGTTACATTGTAATGATAATGGTTATCATTAATATTCTCGATCTCATTTTGCATTGCTTTGAAAAGGATATTTACATGAGATCGCCGCAATATTCTGTCCCCACGACCCTGGCGCTGGTCATATCCAGTCTCCTCGCCCCTAACGCCTTTGCTGAAGAATCAGAACAAGATACCGAAACGATGATTGTGCGCAGTACGGCGGAAGAGGTGCTTAAGCAACAGCCCGGGGTGTCGATTATCACGGCAGATGATATTGCTAAGCAGCCACCGGTCAACGATCTCTCAGACATCATCCGTAAAATGCCCGGGGTGAACTTGACCGGCAACAGCGCCAGCGGCAGTCGGGGCAACAACCGCCAGATTGATATCCGCGGCATGGGGCCGGAGAACACGCTGATCCTGATAGATGGGGTACCAGTCACGTCACGTAACGCGGTTCGCTATAGCTGGCGCGGTGAACGCGATACCCGGGGCGACAGCAACTGGGTACCTGCAGAGATGGTCGAACGGATTGAAGTTCTCCGCGGTCCGGCAGCCGCGCGCTATGGTTCCGGCGCGGCGGGCGGAGTGGTCAATATCATTACCAAACGCCCGACCAACAACTGGCACGGTTCGCTGTCTTTCTTTACCAACCAGCCGGAAAACAACAAGGAAGGCACGACCAATCGCGCTAACTTCAATCTCAGCGGCCCACTCGCCGGCGAGGCGCTGACGATGCGCCTGTATGGCAATATCAATAAAACGGAACCCGACGCCTGGGATATTAACCATGCGCAAAACGGCTCTTACGCTGCGGGGCGCGAAGGGGTACGCAATAAAGATATTAACGCCTTGCTGTCATGGAAAATGACCCCGCAACAGATCCTCGATTTCAGCTACGCCTATAGCCGTCAGGGGAATATCTATGCTGGTGATACCCAGTACAGCAACGGCAATCTTAGCCCGAACGGGCTGGTGGACTCCCTGTACGGCCACGAAACTAATCGCCTCTATCGCCAGTCCTGGGGACTGACCTACAACGGTCTATGGGATTGGGGCCAGTCCAAAGCCGGTGTTTACTACGAGAAAACCAACAATACCCGCCTGCAGGAAGGCTCCACCGGCCGCGTCGAGGGCATGATCAACAGTGAGGATTATGCCACCAGCCGTCTGGAATCCTGGCGTACTACCTCGGAATTCAATGTGCCTTTCTTCTGGCTGGCGGACCAGACGCTGACGCTGGGAATGGAATGGAACCATGACCAGCTCGACGACCCGGCATCAATGCAGGCCACTAACAGCAACGGCGAGACTATCCCTGGGACCTCGGGCGACCCTACGCAACGTAGTACCAAAAACAGCGCCACCCTCACCGGTATCTATCTGGAAGATAATATCGAAGCCGTGCCTGGCACCAACCTGATCCCCGGCATCCGCTTCGATTATCATAATCAGTTTGGCAGCAACTGGAGCCCAAGCCTCAATCTGTCTCAGGCGCTGAGCGATATGTTCACGCTGAAGGCCGGTATCGCGCGCGTGTTTAAAGCGCCTAACCTCTATCAATCCAGTGAAGGCTATTTGCTCTCCACCCGCGGCAACGGTTGTCCGAACACTATCGCTGAAGGCAGCTGCTATCTGCTGGGCAACCCTGACCTCGATCCGGAGATCAGTATTAACAAAGAGATCGGTATCGAATTCAACCTGAATGGTTACGCTGCCGGGGTCACCTGGTTCCGCAACGATTACAAAAACAAAATCGTCTCCGGAACCGAGGTGCTGGGCTATACCTCCAGCGGCAATAATATTCTGCAGTGGCAGAACGGCGGCAAAGCCGTGGTCGAGGGGCTGGAAGGAAATCTGCTGATCCCGGTGCTGAGAGATGTCCTAAGCTGGCGGACCAATGCCACCTGGATGCTCAAATCAGAAAGTAAAGAGACAGGCAATCCGCTGTCGGTTATCCCGAAATATACCGTTAACACGATGCTCGACTGGCAGGTAAACGATGCCCTGTCTGCGAATGTGAACTGGACGCTTTATGGCCGTCAGAAGCCGCGTCAGTATGCGGAAATTCGCAACGAAACCGGGACCCTTGCCACCACCGAGATAGGTGCCTATTCCATCGTGGGGATCGGTACCCAGTATCAGCTAAACCGGGATATTCGCCTGAACGCCGGAATAAGTAATCTGTTTGATAAGCAACTGTATCGCGAAAACGCCGGCGCCTCGACCTACAATGAGCCTGGCCGCGCGTATTACGCCGGCGTTACCCTCTCCTTCTGAAGTGCCGCGCCCGCCTCAGCGGGCGCTTTCCCCTATTCTCACCGCCCCGTTTTCATAGTAGCATCCCGCTGATCGTCTTTGACCACAACAGAGTAGAGCATGACAACTACAGATCTTGCCCCGAAGGGCGAAATGGTTTTACGCACCCTGGCAATGCCGGCGGATACCAATGCCAACGGGGATATTTTTGGCGGCTGGCTGATGTCGCAGATGGATATCGGGGGCGCCATCATGGCCAAAGAGATCGCTCAGGGTCGCGTGGTGACCGTGCGCGTGGATGGGATGACCTTTTTACGCCCGGTGGCCGTCGGCGACGTGGTGTGCTGCTACGCCCGCTGTGTGAAGCGCGGCAACACCTCGGTGACGATTAACATCGAAGTGTGGGTGAAAAAAGTCTCTTCTGAACCGATTGGCCAGCGCTATAAGGCGACGGAAGCGCTGTTTATCTACGTTGCCGTCGATAATCAGGGTAAACCGCGGGCTCTGCCGGCAGAATAAGATGGCGCCCGGCTAACCGGGCACCTGGCTTACAGAAAGCCCAGCAGCGAGAAGAAGAAGTAACCGATAATAATCACGATCACCGGCAGCACATACAGCGGGAAATATTGCACAAGGATGGTATGGCGCGGTACCACGATCCGCTCAGCGAGCTGCTCACGGGATAACCCTTCTGCGCCTTTGGCCTGCTCGAGGATCAGCTGATCCTCAATCCCCTCGCGAAGAAATTTCGCCTGCCTTGCCATCCGCGCGCCGGAGGCCTGCAGCGCCATGCCGACAAACACCAGAATGAAGATGATCCAGAAGCCGATGTTCAGGCTGTGGTGGAAATCCGGCAGCGGCGAGTTGTACCAGAAAAAGTTCAGGAACGGCGTGTTAAAGCGCATCATCTCAATCATGACATGCGCAAAATCCATCATTACCGCGTCAATGCCGGGTTTCTTTTCACTGTGCTCATACATAAATTTGAGCACAGAAATCAGCGTCGACAGCACGGCGGGAATAAAGATGATCCATCCCAAAATGCGTTTGATAACCGCTATGCGTCCAGCTTGTTGGTACGTCATGAGTTCCCCTTGTTAAAGACGCGTTGGTGATTCGCCTGCCGCCTGTTGCGTGGCGCAGGCGCTCCTCGCTTACCCGAATGTGTCGGGTATAAGTCTATCTTCCACGGCGAATTTCGCCCAATAACGCGCGGTATGATATACCATGAATGCCGATTCGTTTATCTGATTACGCAACAGGAGAAGGACATATGTCAGCGAAGCGCCGCATTGAGGCCGCGATTTTTGATATGGACGGGTTGCTGATTGACTCTGAGCCGCTCTGGGATCAGGCGGAGGTCGAGGTCATGGAAAGCCTGGGAGTGGATACCCGCCGCCGCGATGAACTGCCCGACCTGCTTGGTCTGCGAATCGACCTGGTGGTGGATCTGTGGTACGCGCAGCAGCCGTGGCACGGCGTCGATCGCGCAGAAGCCACCGCGCGCATTATCCGTCGCGCCATCGAGCTGGTGGAAGCCTCACGCCCGCTGCTACCGGGCGTACGCGAGGCAGTGGCCCTGAGTAAAGCTCAGGGCTTAAAGGTAGGGCTGGCCTCGGCCTCGCCGCTGGTGATGCTGGAGAAAGTGCTCAACATGTTCGAACTGCGCGACCAGTTTGATGCGCTCGCCTCCGCGGAACATCTGCCCTGGAGCAAACCGCACCCGCAGGTATACCTCAACTGCGCCGCTGCCCTGGGAGTCGACCCGCAGCGCTGCGTCGCGCTGGAGGATTCGGTCAACGGCATGATCGCCAGCAAAGCCGCGCGCATGCGCGCTATCGTGGTACCGGAAGCGGAGAACAGCCGCGACCCGCGCTTCGTGCTGGCGGACGTCAAGCTCCCGTCACTGCAGGCCCTGACCGCCGAAGCCCTGCTCGGGTAAGGCAGCTGGCGGGTGACGCGATCGCTGTCACGCCGCCGGCAATCAAATCAAAACATCGTTTCATTTTAATTGTAATTTTGTTTTCCTGCCTCTATGCTGGTCACAGGTGGCGTCATCGTACGCCTGAAGATCAGCTGACAGAGGTGAATATGGTACTGAACGCCTTCGACCTGACGGGTAAGGTCGCCATCGTGACCGGTTGCGATACCGGACTGGGACAGGGAATGACGCTGGGCCTGGCGCAGGCCGGGTGCGATATCGTCGGCATCAACCGTAAAATTCCCCATGACACGGCGGCACAGGTTCAGGCGCTGGGTCGCCGCTTTCATGCCATTCAGGCGGATCTCAGCCTTCAGGATGAGATGAGCGCGCTGGTCGACCAGGCGGTCGCGGCGATGGGTCGGGTCGATATTCTGGTCAATAACGCCGGGATTATCCGCCGCCATGATGCCCTGACCTTCACGGAAAGTGACTGGGATGCGGTGATCGATCTGAATCTCAAAGCGGTTTTCTTTCTCAGCCAGGCGGTCGCCAGGCAGTTCATTCGCCAGGGCGATGGCGGCAAAATCATTAACATCGCCTCGATGCTCTCGTTTCAGGGCGGGATCCGCGTCCCCTCCTACACCGCCTCGAAAAGCGGCGTGCTGGGTTTGACCCGCCTGCTGGCCAACGAATGGGCCGGCCAGCGCATCAACGTCAACGCCATTGCGCCAGGATATATGGCCACCAATAACACCCAGGCGCTGCGCGAAGATGAAGAACGTAACCAGGCGATCCTCGAGCGCATTCCCGCCGGCCGCTGGGGAGAACCCAAAGACCTGCAGGGGCCGGTGGTGTTTCTCGCCTCGGCCGCCGCCGACTATATTAACGGCTATACGCTGGCCGTCGATGGCGGATGGCTGGCACGCTGAGAATTTGTGACAAAGAGTTACACCGTCACCTCTTCCGTACACTGTATAAAAACCCTATACTGTATGAATCGACAGTTTAGGGTGTGTTATCATGACGGCGGAAGGCCATCTCTTCTTTTCAATCGCCTGCGCAGTATTTGCCAAAAACGCAGAGTTAACGCCAGTGCTGGCGCAGGGCGACTGGTGGCATATTGTGCCCTCTGCGGTATTGACCTGCCTGCTGCCGGATATCGATCACCCTAAGTCGTTTCTCGGCCAGCGGCTGAGCTGGATCTCAAAGCCCGTGGCGCGGGCCTTTGGCCACCGCGGCTTTACCCATAGCCTGCTGGCCGTCTTTGGCGCGCTGACGCTGTTCTATCTGAAAGTGCCTGACAGCTGGATTGTCCCGGCGGACGCCCTCCAGGGCCTGGTGCTGGGCTATCTCAGCCACATCCTCGCCGATATGCTCACCCCCGCCGGGGTGCCGCTGCTGTGGCCCTGCCGCTGGCGCTTCCGGTTGCCGATCCTCGCGCCGCGCAAAGGTAACCAGCTCGAACGCGCCTTGTGTATGGCGTTGTTCGTCTATGCCGTCTGGATGCCGCAGACGCTGGCGGACAACAGCGCGATACGCTGGTCTTCCGGGGTGATCAACTCCCTGCAAATCACCTTCAACCGCTTTATTAGTCACCAGAGTGGGCGATAAACCGCCGGAAAACGCCATTTGGTTATAACCCATTCCATTTGAATATAAGTCCTTGATAACGCCTTCTGCTAACCTTGCCGTCATAAGAGCTGGTTATCCACCAGCCCAGGTTATAAAAATATCAGGAGAACGGGGATGAACTTTCCATTAATAGCGAACGTAGTCGTGTTCGCCGTATTACTGTTTGCGCTGGGGCAAACTCGCCATAAACAGTGGAGCCTGGCCAGGAAAGTGCTGGTTGGTCTGGCCATTGGTGTGGTCTTTGGTCTCGCGCTGCAGCTGATCTACGGGTCTGACAGCCAAGTGCTGAAGGATTCCATCCAGTGGTTCAATATCGTCGGTAATGGCTATGTCCAGCTGCTGCAAATGATTGTGATGCCGTTGGTCTTCGCCTCGATCCTGAGCGCGGTGGCCCGGCTGCATAATGCCTCTCAGTTGGGTAAAATAAGCTTCCTGAGCATCGGCACCCTGCTGTTCACCACGCTTATCGCCGCGCTGGTTGGCGTGCTGGTGACCAATATGTTCGGCCTCACCGCCGAGGGGCTGGTCCAGGGCAGCGCAGAAACCGCCCGTCTGAACGCCATCCAGAGCAACTATGTGGGGAAAGTGGCCGATCTTAGCGTACCGCAGCTGATCCTTTCCTTTGTGCCGAAGAACCCGTTTGCTGACCTGACCGGGGCTAACCCGACCTCCATCATCAGCATCGTCATTTTCTCAGCGTTCCTCGGCGTCGCGGCGCTTAAGCTGCTGAAAGAGGATGTGGAAAAAGGCCAGCGCGTGCTGACGGCCATCGATACCCTGCAGGGCTGGGTGATGAAGCTGGTTCGTCTGGTGATGCAGCTGACTCCTTACGGCGTACTGGCCCTGATGACCAAAGTGGTTGCCGGGTCGAATCTGCAGGACATCATCAAACTTGGTGGCTTCGTGGTGGCTTCGTACGTTGCGCTGGGCATTATGTTTGTCGTCCACGGCCTGCTGCTGGCGATTAACGGCGTCAGCCCGCTGAAGTACTTCCGTAAAGTCTGGCCGGTGATCACCTTCGCCTTCACCAGCCGCTCCAGCGCCGCGTCGATTCCGCTGAACGTGGAAGCCCAGACCCGACGCCTGGGCGTGCCGGAGTCAATTGCCAGCTTCTCCGCCTCCTTTGGCGCCACCATCGGCCAGAACGGCTGCGCCGGTATCTACCCGGCCATGCTGGCGGTCATGGTCGCGCCGACCGTGGGCATCAACCCACTGGATCCGATGTGGATTGCCACCCTCGTGGGCATCGTCACCGTCAGCTCGGCGGGCGTCGCCGGGGTGGGCGGCGGCGCCACCTTCGCCGCGCTGATCGTCCTGCCGGCGATGGGCCTGCCGGTGACCCTGGTAGCGCTGCTGATCTCCGTCGAACCGCTGATCGATATGGGGCGTACCGCACTGAACGTTAACGGCTCAATGACCGCCGGGACCCTGACCAGCCAGTGGCTGCGCCAGACCGACAAGTCGATTTTCGATAGCGAAGAAGAGGCCGAACTGGCGCACCGCTAAACGGCAAGCACAAAAAAAACCGCTGATAGCTCAGCGGTTTTTTTATTTCTGCAGCAGATTCAGGCTTCAATCTCACCTTCCTGACGCACCTGGTTAGCCCAGCGCTGGGCCGACTCCGGCACGCTGAACGCCGGTGAGCGGCGAAAATGCTCCCCCATCAGCAGAAAGGCGACATACTTCCCGCGCAAAATCCAGACATCGCGAAAATGGTCCATTTTCACGGCATGTTCCGGGGGCGCAGGCTCCACGCGCGGCACGTAGCTAATGACAGGGCGATTTTGTTGGCGCAATGATTTCATAACAAATGGATTCACTAAACAGAGCGGGAAACAGAAACCTCTATCATAGCCGATTGTGGACCCGTTCGTCGCCCCCCTGCCGCCGATGCGCATTTTAGGATAACTCCATGCCCCTGCGCCGGGCGCTGGCAGCGTAATGTTCTATAGTTAGAAGGGTTTTGGTTTATCAACGACCACTTTTAGCAATGAAAGCAGGAGACGAGTAATGTCTGATAAGCACCCAAACCCTCACCACCAACAGGCACCGGTCCACGACAGCGAGGAAGCGAAACCGGGTCTCGACTCGCTGGCGCCGGATGACCAGGAGTGGCGACCCACGCCGAAACCCACCGCCCCAGGCGCCGAACCGACCGCCCCCGGCAGCCTGAAAGCACCGGAAACCCACAGCAGCAAACTTGACGCCCTTGAGCCGCAGCGTAAAGGCGGAGAAGACTTTCCGCTGACCACCAACCAGGGCGTACGTATTGCCGATGATCAGAATTCGCTACGCGCCGGCGCCCGCGGCCCAACGCTGCTGGAAGATTTCATTCTGCGGGAGAAAATCACCCACTTTGACCATGAGCGTATTCCGGAGCGTATCGTTCATGCCCGCGGCTCTGCCGCCCACGGTTACTTTCAGCCTTACAAAAGCCTGGCGGCGTTGACCAAAGCCGATTTTCTCTCGGCAGCCGATAAGATCACTCCGGTCTTTGTGCGCTTTTCCACCGTGCAGGGTGGCGCAGGATCGGCGGATACCGTCCGCGATATTCGTGGTTTCGCCACCAAGTTTTACACTGACGAAGGGATTTTCGACCTGGTCGGCAACAATACCCCGGTCTTTTTTATCCAGGACGCGCTGAAATTTCCCGATTTTGTCCACGCCGTGAAGCCTGAGCCCCACTGGGCCATCCCACAAGGACAAAGCGCTCACGACACCTTCTGGGATTATGTCTCCCTGCAACCGGAAACACTGCACAATGTGATGTGGGCGATGTCCGACCGAGGGATCCCGCGCAGCTATCGCACCATGGAAGGCTTTGGTATTCACACCTTCCGCCTGATCAACGCCGAAGGCAAAGCCACCTTCGTTCGCTTCCACTGGAAACCGGTGGCCGGCAAGGCGTCGCTGGTGTGGGATGAAGCGCAGAAGCTCACCGGCCGCGACCCTGATTTTCATCGCCGCGACCTGTGGGAGGCCATCGAAGCCGGGGACTACCCGGAATTTGAGCTTGGCCTGCAGCTCATCCCCGAGGAGAACGAGTTTGATTTTGACTTCGATCTGCTCGATCCCACCAAGCTGATCCCCGAGGCGCTGGTGCCGGTCTTACGGGTTGGCAAGATGGTCCTCAACCGCAATCCGGACAACTTCTTTGCCGAAAACGAACAGGCGGCCTTTCATCCCGGGCATATCGTACCGGGGATTGATTTCAGCAATGATCCGCTGCTGCAGGGGCGCCTCTTCTCTTACACCGATACGCAAATTAGCCGCCTGGGTGGGCCGAACTTCCATGAAATCCCCATCAACCGTCCAACCTGCCCGTATCACAATTTCCAGCGCGACGGGATGCACCGGATGGACATTGACACCAATCCGGCCAACTACGAGCCCAACTCCATTAACGACAACTGGCCGCGCGAGACGCCGCCAGCGGCCAAACGCGGCGGCTTTGAGTCCCTCGCCGAGCGCGTCGACGGCGAAAAAATCCGCCAGCGCAGCCCTTCGTTCGGCGAATATTACGCCCAGCCGCGTCTGTTCTGGCTGAGCCAGACGCCGATTGAGCAGCAGCATATTATCGATGGTTTCAGCTTCGAACTCAGCAAAGTGGTCCGCACCTGGATCCGCGAGCGGGTGGTCGATCACCTGGCCCATATTGATACTAAACTGGCGGAAGCGGTCGGGGCGAACTTAGGTATCGAACTGAGCGACGATCAGCGCAACATTACCCTGCCCTCCCCGGTCAATGGCGTGGAGAAAGACCCCAGCCTCAGCCTCTACGCCGACGCCGAAGGGGATGTGAAAGGCCGTGTAGTGGCCGTCCTGCTCAACGAATGCACCTCGGCGCAGGATCTGGTCCATCTCCTGCAGGCGCTGCAGGCCCAGGGCGTGCACAGCAAGCTGCTCTACTCGCGGATGGGCGAAGTCATCGCCGACGACGGATCTCCCGTGCCGATCGCCGGCACCTTCGCCGGTTCCCCATCGCTGACGGTGGATGCTGTGGTGGTGCCTGGCGGCGACCTCAGCGCCCTGAGCCAGAGCGGCGACGCGCGCTATTACCTGCTGGAAGCCTATAAGCATCTGAAGCCGATCCTGCTGGCAGGGGATGCGCGACAGCTGACGTCCGTTCTGCAGGTCCCAGCCCAGGGTGAAGAGGGGGTCATCGTCACCGATGCTCTCGACACGCCAGCGGCGGACACACTGCTCGCCCTGATGACGGCGCATCGCGTATGGTCGAGAAGTCCAAAAATCGCCTCTATTCCGGCGTAGTAAAAAGCCCGGCACACGGTGCCGGGCTTGATTCACTTTCCCTTTCCACCCTCGGGCTTAGACGTCGCGGTAGGTTCCCAGGCGATAACCCCGATCAACCACCGCCGCTTTCAACGAGGCTGACGTCAGCACATCAAGCTCACCCAGCCGCGGGTAGCAGTAGGCGCTGCCCATAATGGTCTGATCGACAAAAGCCGGATGACACATCACCTCCAGGGAGCGCTCCTCGCGGGCCATTGAGGCATCCAGCGTCTGCAGAAACAGTTCCTCAGAGACGGCTTCGCCGTAAAACTCGCTGCTGAAGCCTGCGCTGCTGCGCGCCGCCTGTTGATCGAGCCCACTCTGCGCCGCCACCTGGCGGTCAATACGTAACGCGATACCCTTCTCGCGGGCAAAGGCCGCCACGATGGGATAGATTTGGGCGATCATATGCACATGGTGGTGGCTGTCGAGATGCGTCGGCTCATGACCAAAGAGATCGACAAAACGACGGTACTGACACGCCAGCTCGTGGGCGATCTCCTCCAGCGGCAGACTACCTTCTTCTGCCTGCTGCCAGATCCATTTGCCCAGCCGGCCATCGCGGGTTAATCCCAGCATGGCCGACAGCGGCTCGCCCAACGTCAGCACAAAGTGCATGCCGACCGCCAGCTCCGGGGTACTGCGGCTCAGCTGGGCGGCGTGGTCAATGGCCGCGCCGTTGACCAGCGCCGTGGTCGATGTCACCACGCCGTTGCGGCAGGCCTCGATAATGCCGTAGTTCTGCCCTTTACTGAGGCCGAAGTCGTCGGCATTGACGATCAATACGCGTTCCATTGGCCGCTCCTGTTAAGATTTCAGTTTTTCGATAGTCGCCGCAAAGTTCGGCAGCCATTTTTCATGGGCCAGAATCATCTCCCGCGCCAGCTGCTCGGCGTCACGATCGGAATGGATCAGCGGGCTTAAGTTCAGCGCCAGCAGCACATCATTCAGCTCGCCGCTGATCGCCGCCTGGCTGGCCGCCACTTCGAACCCCTTGATGGTGTAGATAAGCCCCAGTACCTTCTCATCGAAATGGGTGATGCGCGGCGTCGGCTTCGCGCCGTCGCGACCTAAGGTGCAGCTCATCTCGACCGCCCAGTCCGCCGGGATATTATCGACATGGCCATGATGCGGGATATTCACATAGTGCTCAGTCTGCTTGTCGTTATAGATAGCGTTGATCACTTCGCAAGCGGCATCGGAGTAATAGGCGCCGCCGCGCTGCTCCAGCTCCTTCGGCTTGACCTTGAGATCCGGATTTTTATACAGCTCAAACAGCTGTTTCTCCACCTTCTGCACCACCTGAGCGCGCGCGCCGCCCTTATAGTACTCGCCCATCTCAATCGCCAGCATCTCTTTTGGCTTAAAGTAGTAGAGCAGATAGGAGCACGGGATCAGGCGCAGGGAGCGGATCAGCCCCTCGCTAAACGGCAGGTCGAAGATATTTTTCACCGAGTTCGCGGTCAGGCGGCCAGAGGCCACGCCGTCCAGCAGTTCATCGAAGCGCGAGACGCCGTTAACCAGCACGTCGCGGACGAACACCAGATGATTCAGACCGAACAAGTCGATATTCAGCTCATCGCTCGGGCTCAGCTGCAGCACGTCGGTGATGAACATCTTCATGCCGATAGGAATGTTGCACACGCCGATAAAGCGTTTGAAACTGGTGTGGCGATAGACTGCCTCGGTGACCATGCCCGCCGGGTTGGTGAAGTTGATGATCCACGCGTCCGGGCAAATCTCCTGCACATCTTTCACAATATCGAAAATCACCGGGATGGTGCGCAGCCCTTTAAACAGCCCGCCCGCCCCGTTGGTCTCCTGGCCCAGGTAGCCGTGGCTCAGCGGAATACGCTCATCTTTTTCACGTGCCTTCAGCTGGCCCACGCGCAGCTGGGTGGTGACAAAATCCGCGCCCTGCAGCGCCGCACGACGATCCAGCGTTTTATAGACCTTCATCGGCACGCCGGCTTTTTCCACCATCCGCTCGCACAGCGCATGGATAATATCAAGCTTCTCCTGGCCCTCTTCCACGTCCACCAGCCACAGTTCAGTGACCGGCAGTTCATGGTAACGTTTCAGAAAGCCTTCCAGTAATTCCGGGGTATAGCTGCTGCCGCCGCCAATAGTGACTACTTTTAATTTCTGGCTCATCTTTTTCTCCCTTGGGCGCTACGCCTGGACGCAGGCCGCTCTCCGCAACAATGCGGACAGTTAACTTGAATGATTTACGGTATAAACCGGGCGGCTAAAACCGCGCGGGTTTAATTAATACTGGTCAAATGTTTGCGATAACTGCTCGGCGTAAACGACGTCAGTTTTTTAAAGGTTTTAATAAACAGGCTCGGGCTACTGTAGCCTGATTCATACGCAATATCCGTCACCGAATAGTTGGTAATTTCCAGCTGCTTTTTAGCAAAGTTGATACGGATATCGTTAATTATCTGCATCGGCGTTTTACCATAATAGCGTTGGGTTGCCCGGGTTAAATATTCCTGCGTTTTCCCCGAAAGCTGAACCATATTCTCGAGCGCGCCCTCACCGAACTTCAGTTTATCGTGCATAGCCTCAACGGTATTTTTTAACCATTGCGGAATAACATCGGCAACCGGCTCTTCGCGATAGTGGCGTAAACGGTTAATGACATAAAAGGAAACCAGCTCGATAAATTCGTCAAATTCCGTTTCGCGAAAATTGAGTGAGGCGATGACCGACTCAACGTAGCCGAGAAAAGCGCTCTGCACGGCGTAAACCTGTGACGCCACCAGGCCAAACGGCAGCAGCGGCAGATAATGTTTCTCAAAGAAGCGTCTGCTGATGCCGACGTTAAGGATGCGCGTCGCCCCAAATTCGTAAAAGCTCTGGTGGTGCGAACCCATCGGGATAAAGACGAAATCCCCGCGCTCCAGCAGCACCCGTTTGCCATTGATCTCCTGGTAATAGCGCCCGGTTAATACCACGGTAAATTCGTAGTAATCATGCTGGTGAAGCCCGCTCACGCTTTCCGTTTTGTTATAGATGACCACATGAAAGTTCTTCCCGTTGAACAGCTGTTGTTCTCTGGCGGTACTGATCTCGGTGGTCATCATCCTGGGCTGCCTCATCGTCGCGATGGCCTATTGTACCTTCTCGTGCAGCTCAATCAATTCGGCGACCAGCTCGCGGGCCAGCATCGAGGTCATCAGATGGTCCTGAGCATGGACCAGCACCAGGCTGACCTTCATTTTGCCTTCGCCCTCGTCGCTTTCGATAAGCTGGGTCTGCACACGATGCGCCTCGCTCAGCGCCTGACGCGACTGCTCCATCATCGCTTTCGCCGCGGCAAAATCGCCCTGCTTCGCCTGCTTCAGGGCGGCATAGGCCAGGCTGCGGGCCTGTCCGGAGTTGATAATCAACCCCATCACCACCTCTTCGAGGTCATTTTCCGGGGTTTCTACCGCGTCGATGTTGTCCAGATCAAACATAATATTTCCCTCATTTATCAGGCGGTACGGGACATTGCCCGTACCGCGCGGTATCAGAATTTCAGTGCGTTAGCGATGTCTTCTTCGCTCTCTTCCTGCTCGATGACGGTCTGCGCTTTATTCGACAGCACCACAAACGGCAGGTAGACCAGAGTCGCGACGCCAAGGTTGAACAGAGCCACCAGCAGGGCGGCCACGCTGCCGTTACTGTTAAAGAACGCTCCCAGACCGGTCGGCATGGTCCACGGCGCCAGGTTGGTCACCGGAGGGATAATCCCCAGGCTATAAGCCGCCAGCGTAATGGCTGCCAGAATCGGCTGGACCAGCACGAAGGGGATAAACATCACCGGGTTCATGATGATCGGCAGACCAAACAGAATCGGTTCGTTAATCTGGAAGATGCCTGACGGCAACGCCAGCTTCGCAACCTGACGATGGTCAGCGCGGCGGGAAGCGATAAAGATGGCGATAATCAGACCCAACGTTGCCCCGGAGCCACCCAGCAGGATGTAGGAGTCGAGCATCGGCTTGGCCCAGAAGTGGAACTGTTTGCCTGCTTCGATAGCCGCATCAACAGAGCCGTACTGGTTATACAGCGCGATGTTTTCCAGCGCCCACGGGGTCATGATGCCGTTATCCAGCGCCGTCAGCGCCAGGGAACCGTGCACGCCGAAGAACCACAGCAGGGAGTTAAAGATTACGTATGCCCAGCCGACTACGCTGCCCATCGCCGCCAGCGGCGTGGAGATAGAGTCCATGATGATCTGGTGGAAGTTGCTGCCGTAGCTCGACAGGGCCCACGAGATAATGCCGAAGATGGAGAGGATTAAAAAGCCCGGGATCAGCGCGGAGAAAGAGCGCGATACTGACCCTGGCACGCTGTCCGGCAGTCTGATCACCCAGTTACGACGGATCACGAAGGTGAACAGTTCCGCGACGACCAGACCGATAATCATCCCGGAGATGATGTTCTGCCCGCCCAGCCAGTTGGCGCCCACCGCATAGGCTTCACCCACACTATACGGGGTCACGGTCATGAAGGCCGCCACCGCCAGCAGGCCCGCGGCCATCGGGTCGACTTTGCGTTCTTCTGCCAGCGCGGAGCCGATAAAGAACGGCGCCATCAGCGACATAATGCCGAGGGTACCGTTATAGACGTTCCCGCCGATAGCCTTAAAGCCGTTTAAGGTTTCAATGGTGGAGGCATCAAGCCGAATGCCCATAGAATAAAAGAAAGAGCCTTCGCCGAAGCTCAGAAATACGTTGTTAATTAATACAAACATGGCCCCGGCGAGGGTCAACGGCATTAACTTAATAAATCCGTTTTTAATCGCATTAATATGCGGCTGCTTTCCTATTTTCACTGCAAAAGGAAGGAGTACCTTTTCAAGCGAGTCGATCACTTTACTCATAGTCAATACCCTTAAAAGCCGCAATAAACTATTACGGCGATGATGTATGAAATTACTCTTTGACGGGAAAATAAACTCTTTATTTTTTGACGTCCGGCAACAGAGTGCCGCCAGGCGTCAAAATACATCGAGTTTTAAAAGTTAAAATTATTGTGCTGCAGCTTTCTTAATGGCCGCGACGGCGGCTTTCAATACACCTAAACCATCCACCTTGCCATACAGAAGAGAATCGATGACTTCTACCGGTTTATTCGGCAGCAGGCGCTGAATTTCCGGTAACATATACGCAATTTGTGGCCCTAATAATACCACGTCGGCTTCCGGTCCCTTTTCACCCGCGAGGGTTTCAGGATAAGCTTCAATAATGACCGGGACTTCGTATTTTTCCGCCTGCGCCCGCATTTTGGAGACCAGCAGTGATGTAGACATGCCTGCCGAGCAGAAGAGATAAATGTGTTTCTTTTCCATGAACGCTTCCTCAATGTGTGAGACCAGGGCCTTCAGTAACCGCTGAGAGCCGGTAAGACTGGTAACATCCGGTTAATTCTGTTTATGGGTTGAGTATACGGCAAGCTGAGCCGCCAGGATAATTCGCTGTTGAACAGAATTGTCTCTCATTGACCTCTGGTTTTGACTACCCTCACATTTTCACCCAAATAATTCGCGCAATTAAATAAGCATCAGTACTCGCAAAAAAGCCCGACCAGTGGTCGGGCTTACGTAGGGCTCAGTAAACAGTAGGAAGCTTACTTGGCGTTGCGCGGGTCAGTATCATACTCGGCGCAGGTCTGGTAGCCGGAGTTAATCACATGGCCGGTGTCGTCGAGGGCCACAAAGTAGGTCTCTACTTTACCATCCCGTTGACCGAGGATGTAGGTCTGGCAGGTGCCGCGGGCATGAACCATGGTCACTTCCGTTGAAGGTTTGCCAGCGATCTGCATCACCTGCTGACGCGACATCCCTTTCTTCACATCTTTCACCACCGGCTGGGTAAACTGGTCTTTGGTACGATCGTAAGCGGTACAGCCCGCCAGTAAGGTTAACGCGACGGTGACGCCCAGTATTCCTGCTAAGCTTTTGTTCATTTTGGTTCCTCTTTTCTACTGTGTAACGATAAGCCTGGAATAAATAGTGTTATTTTTCAAGCCGAACAGCGAAATCATGTCTGATTGTGTTATTGCGTAAACAGGATTGACGCGCCGCTGCCGACCGGCGGTTTCTCCCGCGCAGTGGCATCTATAATGAAATCCTATGTCATTGATTGCCTTCTTTTCCGGCAGTCAAAACCCCGGTCCTTGTCGTTTCAGCGGCAAAGAGGTAGCTTTAAGCCAACAGCTTGCCAAACAGATTCACTTTCGGAGGGCGCGATGACGCTACAACAAGAGATTATTCAGGCGCTGGGCGCAAAGCCGCAGATTGATGTCGCCGGCGAGATCCGCCGCAGTGTCGATTTCCTGAAGTCCTACCTGCAGACCTACCCGTTTATTAAATCGCTGGTGCTGGGTATCAGCGGCGGCCAGGACTCCACCCTGACGGGGAAACTGTGCCAGATGGCGATTAATGAACTGCGTGCCGAAACGGGCGACAGCAGCCTGCAGTTTATTGCCGTTCGGTTGCCCTATGGCGTGCAGGCGGATGAGCAGGACTGCCAGGACGCCATCGCCTTTATCCAGCCTGACCGGGTGCTGACGGTGAATATCAAAGCCTCGGTACTGGCCAGTGAACAGGCGCTCCGCGAAGCGGGGATCGAACTGAGCGACTTTGTTCGCGGTAACGAAAAAGCCCGTGAGCGGATGAAGGCCCAGTACAGCATCGCCGGAATGACCAAAGGGGTGGTGGTCGGCACCGACCATGCGGCGGAAGCGATTACCGGCTTCTTCACCAAATATGGCGACGGCGGCACCGACATCAACCCAATTTTCCGCCTGAACAAACGTCAGGGCAAACAGCTGCTGGCCCATCTCGGCTGCCCGGAACATCTGTATAAGAAGCTGCCGACCGCCGACCTGGAAGACGATCGCCCCTCCCTGCCAGATGAAGTGGCGCTGGGTGTCACCTACGAGAACATCGACGATTATCTGGAAGGCAAAACGCTGGACCCCAGTATCGCTAAAACGATCGAAGGCTGGTATCTGAAAACCGAACACAAGCGTCGGCCACCGATCACCGTCTTTGACGATTTCTGGAAAAAATAGTCCCTCCCCGCCCCGGCCCGCGCCGGGGTTATTTTTTGCGCTTTTCGCCGCAAAAACCGCCTGCTATACTGGATAGATAGACAGTATCAGGAGTTATTGTGGCCAGAAAGCAATCTGCCCCGCGTCTGGAGTTTGAAGCGGCGGCGATCTATGAATATCCCGAACATCTTCGCCCGTGGCTGGAGGCACTGCCAAAGCTGCCGGGTGTCTATCAGTTTCACGGCGACAGCGACACAATGCCGCTCTATATCGGTAAGAGCGTCAACCTCCGCAGCCGCGTGTTATCCCACCTGCGCACGCCCGAAGAGGCCGCGATGCTGCGTCAGTCGCGGCGTATCACCTGGCAGCGCACCGCAGGCGAGCTGGGAGCGCTGCTGCTGGAGGCGCGGCTGATTAAAGAGCAGCAGCCGCTGTTTAACAAGCGGCTACGGCGTAACAAGCAGCTCTGCGCCTGGCTACTTGCAGACGACCGGCCGCAGATTGTCTATGCCCGCGAGGTTGATTTCTCGCACCAGCAGCATCTCTATGGCCTGTTCGCCAACCGGCGGGCGGCGCTGCAGATGCTGCAGAGCCTTGCCGACGAACAGCGCCTCTGTTATGGCCTGCTTGGTCTGGAACCGCTCAGCCGCGGCCGCGCCTGCTTTCGCTCCGCGCTGGGCCGCTGCGCCGGCGCCTGCTGTGGAAAGGAGAGCGTGGAGGCGCACAGCGAGCGCCTGCTGGCGCAGATGAGTAAACTGCAGCTGGTGTGCTGGCCGTGGGCGGGGCCAGTGGCGCTGGAGGAGCGCGGCCCGGATATGACGCAGTATCACGTCATTCATAACTGGCTGTGGCTGGGGGCCGTCGACTCGCTCGACCAGGCCGCGGAGTTGACCCGTCTGCCCGCCGGATTCGACCAGGATGGTTACAAGATCCTCTGTAAGCCTTTGCTCAGCGGTCACTATCCGCTGCACCCGCTTGGCTGAGAAACCACCAATAAAAAAACCGCCGGCCCTGCCCAACGCCTGATGGCATTATTGGGCAAGACCGGCGGTCTTGATTCAGTTCGCTAAATTATTCAGCAGGTGCAGGCATTTTACCTGCCGGCGCGTTGCGTTCTGTCAGATGCTTCTCAAAATTAGCATTGAACTGTTTTTTCTGCTCTGGAGTCAGAATGTTGTAGATCTTGTTCTGCGTTTCCAGGCGAGACAGCGCCATCGCTTTATGCTGCGCTTCCATCTTATCGATCTGCGCTTCCGCTTTCGCCTTATCGAAGGTGTCGCTGGCGATCAGCTCGTGCATCGCGCGGCGTTCGTCGAGGGACGGACGCTTCATGTTCTCACGCTGGCTCTTCATGATGTCGCGGATCTGTTGTTTCTGCGCATCGGTCAGGTTCAGGCCTTTAAACATCATGTCATGCTGACCCGGGCCGCCTTTATGATGCATCATCATCGGCTTGCTATCGCTCGGCGCGGTGGTGGTGTCGGCGGCGTGTGCCAGGTTAGCCGCGCCCAGAGCCAGAGTAGAGGCAACAAACAGTGCAGTGAGTTTCTTCATCATTCAATCCTTACTTTACGTTATTCTTACGGCGCGTTGCCGTGTTGACGAGATTAACTTTACGACGTTAATCGTCAATTAGTCAGAGCAAGAGTAAAACAATGAAAGTGTAAAAAACAGTTTCTCGCCAATTATGGAGAAAATAAGGAATTCTGACGAAGAATTGCAATAAAAAATAAATAACTTACTGTTTTGCAGAGAAATTATGGAGAGTATAAAGGAGGGAAGATTAAAAACAAAGCATTTTACCAGGAATAATCTGCAAATTGACACTGGGGCACGAAAAAAATAAGATGGCGAAAAAAGACGCGCGAAATAAAGCAGGCCGCCCGGCGGACGGCTTGCCCTCAGGATAATTTCTCCAGCATCAGGCCAGCGCGCAGCCCCTTCGCCACCGTCGGATTGGGAAACAGGACATACTCCGGCTCAGGCCCCACCACATACCGCGTCTCGCCCTCCTCCGCCAGCAGCGTGCCGGGTTCGAAGGGGGTGAAGTTCAGCGTCTGATCCCCCATATGCAAGCGGAAATCATCGCTATGGCGAGTGATCTGCTGTACCACCCGGTAGCGCAGCGGCGCCGGAGCATCGGCAATGGCCAGATCCCCCACCAGCAGCCGGGAAAGCGCTCCTTCGGCGGCGGCAAACTGCGTCAGATCGTTTTCACCCAACGGCAGCGCTTTGCCCAGCTCAAGGGTGCAGGCCAGCGCCGCGAACCGCTCGCAGCTGAAGTGGGTGAAAGTCCCGCCTGGCTGGCGGTGAAACACCAGCGCCTCCAGCCCGGCGCCGCCCAGCCAGTGAAGAAAATCCTCCTCCCACGGCGTATCGCGGGCCGGGAGCACGCCGAAGCGCGGATGTAGCGACCCGCGGATCGCGGTATGCAGATCGAGGTGCCAGCGCGGACCATCGTGGTCGCGATAGAAGCGGGCCACCGCCTGCTCCAGCCGCTGCGCCCGCTGCGTCTCCTCACTGAGCGGAAACTGCCGCCAGCGCTCGCCAAACATCCGGTTCATATCGCTGTGCAGATAGCGCTTATTCGCCCGCAGCGCCGGTGGGTTGCCAACGATCACCAGCAACCGCCAGCGCAGCGGGAGTGCCTCCCGGACCAGTCGCTGCACCAGGTGGTCGACTATCTCCACCGGTGCCGTTTCGTTGCCATGAATGGCGCAGGAGAGTACCAGCCCGCGCTCGCAGCGCGCATGCGGCGTCAGCTCGAGGAGCCCCTCTCCCAACCAGTGCCAGCGAAAGTGCGCCGTCTCGCCGTGAAAATGGTGGGGCAAACGCCCCGCCAGGGTTAATGCCAGAAAGTGTTCCACCGCCCCCCCTTATTGCTGAAATGGATAAACCGAACCGAGGTGTAGGATCTGGGTCAACCGATCCAGCGCGTCACGCCCTTCCCGCAGCAGTTGCGGGTCGGCGAGGTCGGCCTGGGTGAGACGATCGCGATAGTAGCGATCCACCCAGTCATTGAGGGTGGCGAACAGCGTATCGTTCATCAGGACGTGCGGATTGACCGCCTGATACTCCTCGGCCGTCAACACCACCCGCAGGCGCAGGCACGCCGGACCGCCGCCGTTGGCCATACTCTCGCGCAGATCGAACACCTGTAGCGCGGTGATGGGGTTGTCCCCGGCCAGCAGCGCATTGAGGTATTCCCAGACGCCGGCATGCTCCTGCGCTTCGTGGGGCAGGATCAGCGCCATGCTGCCATCCGCCCGGCTCAGCAGCTGGCTGTTGAACAGATAGGTGGCAACCGCCTCTGCCACCGTGACCCGACTGGCGGGGACCACCAGCGGCGTAAAACCCGGCACCCGCTGCGCCAGCTGCTGGAGAAGCGCGGTCTGGTCGGCAAAGGCCTGCTCATGGCAGAACAGGACCTGACGATTGCTCACCGCGATGACATCATTATGAAAAACCCCCGTGTCGATCGCCGCCGGATGCTGGCGGGCAAACATCAGCTGACGGGGATTGACCTGATTGAGGCGCGCCACCGCCTGGCTGGCCTCGAGGGTTTGCCGTGCCGGATAGCGACACGGCGCCTCCTCGCTCCCCCGGCTGCGGCCATAGACAAAGAGCTGGACGCCGGGGGCGCCATACTCGCCACCGAGACGATTATGGTTCGCCGCCCCTTCGTCGCCAAACCAGGCCGAGGCGGGCAGCGCCGGGTGGATGGCAAATCGCGTGCGGTCCGGGAAAATCGCCTGCAACAGCGCCTCTGTGGTCGGTGCTTCGCTGGCGCGGTGGAATTTATCCTGCAGATTCGCCACCGTCAGGTGCACCAGGCCATCCAGCGAATCGGCGGAGGGACAGACCGTCGCCGCGTTCGCCACCCACATTGCCGAGGCCGAACTCACCGCCGACAGCAGATCCGGATCCTGCTGCGCCGCCCGGGCTACCACCTGCTCATCGCTGCCGCTAAAGCCCAGCTGGCGCAGGAGCGGCACGTTGGGTCGCTCCTGCGGCGGGATCACCGCCTGCGGGTAGCCGGCGTCGGCGAGGGCTTTCATTTTTTTCAGCCCTTGCTTTGCCGCCAGCTGCGGGTTCGACACCCGGTGGCGGTGCCGGGTGGAAGCCTCGTTGCCAAAGGAGAGCCCGGCGTAGTGATGGGTCAGCCCGGGCAGACCGTCAAAGTTAACTTCGCGGGCGGTCATGACGCCTCCCCGGCCAGAAAGTCGAGCCCCGGGTTCAGGCTGGTGGGCAGCGTCAGGGTCGGCGATTCAAGGCTGGCCATCGGCCAGGCACAATAATCGGCAGCGTACCAGGCCCCCGGACGATGGTTACCGGACGCCCCGGTGCCGCCGAACGGCGCGGTACTCGCCGCCCCGGTCAGCGGTTTGTTCCAGTTAACTATCCCCGCCCGCGCTTCGAGCAGCAGTCGATCAAACGTCTCCCGTTCCGGAGAGATTAACCCGCAGGAGAGCCCGAAGCGGGTGGCGTTGGCCAGGGCAATCGCCTCCTCGAACGTGTCGTAGCGCCAGACGCCAAGCAGCGGGCCAAACACCTCTTCATCTTCGACATTGGCCACGTCGCTCATGTCGACAATACCCGGCGTCAACAGCGACGTTCCTGCCTGCAGCAAACGTGGCTCCAGCAGTGTAGCCGCGCCAGCAGCGACCCGCTGCAGCCAGGCCTGATGCACTTTCTGCGCGGCCTGCGCCGAGATAAGCCCGCCGAGGAACGGCTGCGGCTCGGCGTCCCACGCCGCCGGGATCAGCCGCTGGCTCACCGTCACCAGCCGGGAGAGGAAGGCATCGCCCGCCTCGCCGCGCCGGACCAGCAGACGGCGGGCGCAGGTACAGCGCTGGCCCGCGGTAATAAAGGCGGACTGGATGGTCAGATGCACCGCGGCATCCACGTCCCGCGGATCGTCAACGATCAGCGGATTATTGCCGCCCATCTCCAGCGCGAGGATCTTCTGCGGCTGCCCGGCCAGCTGGCGATGCAGATGAAAGCCGGTGGTTGAGCTGCCGGTAAACAGCAGCCCGTCGATATCCGCCTGACCGCTGAGCGCCTCGCCGGTTTCCCGACCGCCCTGCACCAGGTTGAGCACCCCGGCGGGCAGGCCAGCCTGCTCCCATAGTTTCACCACCGCTTCGCCGCTGCGCGGGGTGAGTTCGCTGGGTTTAAAGACCACGGTATTGCCCGCCAGCAGCGCCGGCACGATGTGCCCGTTAGGCAGATGGCCGGGAAAGTTATAGGGGCCAAACACCGCCAGCACGCCGTGCGGCCGGTGACGCAGCGTGGCGGCGCCGTCGGGCAGATCGCTGTGCTGTTCGCCGGTGCGGACGTGGTAGGCCTTCACCGAGATCGCCACCTTGTTGATCATCGCCGTCACTTCCCCGGCCGCCTCCCAGCGCGGCTTTCCGGTCTCGGCGCCGATCATCGCCGTCAGCTCAGCCTTACTGGCCTCCAGCAGGGCGGCAAACTTTTCAACGATCGCCTGACGGTCGGCAAACGGCAGCCGCGCCCAGGCCGGGAACGCCTGGCGGGCAGCCGCCACCGCCTCAGCAACCTGCCCGGCATCCGCCGCTTCGCCCTGCCACACAACCTTCAGGTTAACCGGATCCTGTTTACTGAAACCTGGCCCACGACCGGGCCGCCACTCGCCATTAATCCACAGACTCATGCGGTTTTCTCCTCAGGGATCAGGCGCACCATGCGCACCTGGTCGCCGGCATGACACTTCAGCATATCCAGTTCGCGGGCGCTGAGGGTCAGGGTGTCGCCATCCGGGTCGGCATGCACCAGCAGAGCGCGGAACTGGTGATACTGTTCATTCGCCACCAGGCACAGCGGCCAGTCACCGGGTGGGGTTTCACCGGCCTCGGTGGTCACCAGACGGCTTTTGCGGATCGCCCGCACCCGGTCGATGTCGCACTCCAGAGTCGGGCCGCCGTCGAAAATATCGATGTAGTTCAGGTAGCGGAACCCCTCTTTCTCCAGCACCGTCCGGGCCGGGGCGGTCTGCGGATGAACCTTGCCGATCACCGCCTGCGCCTCAGGGGAAAGGAAATCGATATACAGCGGATGCTTGGGCATCAGGGCGGCAATGAAAGCCTTCTGTCCGGTGCCGCACAGGTAGTCGGCGCGGGAAAACTCCATGGCGAAAAAGCGTTTGCCCAGGCTCTCCCAGAACGGCGAGTAGCCCTGCTCGTCAATCACCCCGCGCATCTCGGCGACCACCTTCTCATTGAAGCGCTCGCGAAAGGCGGCCATAAATAAGAAGCGCGATTTCGACAGCAGATAGCCATTGCCCTCTTTGCGCCACTGCGGGTCGAGGAACAGGGTACACAGCTCACTGCTGCCGGTATGGTCGTTGCTGAGAAACAGCGTCGGCAACGCCTGATAGACGTTGAGCTCCTTCGAGGCATGGACCTGGGTGCCGACCCGGTAGTTATACCAGGGATCGTTGAGCCCCACCGCCACCTCGATCGCGCAGATGCCCACCACCGCGCCGCTTTCGCTCTCCTCCAGCACAAAGACATAGCCCTGCTCGCTTTTCGGTAGCTCGCCGCGCCAGGTCTGCTGCGAGCGGGCGATCCGCGCCGCGAGGGTCGCTTCATCCACCGGCAGCGAGGTCAGCCCGCCGCCGGTCTCCGCTGCCAGCTTCAGCAGCCCGGGCAAATCGCCCGGCTCCACCGGTCGAATAACCATCATGATGAGACTCCTGCCACGAAACGCGCGCAGGCCCGCTCGACGCGATCCAGCCCGCTATTCACCTCTTCTTCACTGACGTTCAGCGCCGGCGCAAAACGCACCACATTAGCGCCGGCGATCAGGATCATCACCCCCTCTTCCGCCGCCAGGTTGCTGAGCGTTTTCGCCTTCCCGGCCCAGGCGTCGTTCAGTACGCAGCCGAGCAGCAGTCCCAGGCCGCGGATCTCCTTGAACAGACCATAGCGGGCGTTGATCGCCTGCAGACGCTCGCAAAACCACTGGTGGCGCTGTCTGACGCCGGAGAGGACTTCCGGGGTGTTGACGATCGACAGCAGCTCGCCGGCCACCGCCCCGGCAAGCGGGTTGCCGCCGTAGGTGGTGCCGTGGGTACCGACGGTCATCACGCTGGCGCAGGCCTCTGTCGCCAGCAGCGCGCCGATAGGGAAACCGCCGCCCAGCGCTTTGGCGGTGGTCAGCACATCGGGCGTCACGCCGTAGTGCATATAGGCATACAGCTCGCCGGTGCGCCCGACCCCGGTCTGCACTTCATCGAAAATCAGCAGGGCGTTGTGCTGGTCGCAAAGCTGGCGCAGGCCGCGTAAAAACTCGCCGCTGGCCGGCACCACGCCCCCTTCGCCCTGCACCGGCTCGACGATCACCGCGCAGGTTTGGTCATTGATTAAGGCCTTTGCCGACTCGAGATCGTTAAACACCGCATGCTGGATCTGCGGCGGCAGCGGGGCAAAATCCCGGGAGTAGGCCGGCTGACCGCCCGCCGAGACGGTGAACAGTGTCCGCCCGTGGAAAGCGTTCTGAAAGGCGACGATGCCGCTTTTCTCACTGCCAAAGCGATCGTGGGCATATTTACGCGCCAGCTTGAGCGCCGCCTCATTGGCCTCAGCGCCGGAGTTACAGAAGAAGACCCGGTCGGCGAAGGTGGCATCGATAAGCATTTTGGCCAGACGCAGGATCGGCTCATTGGTGTAGCCGTTGCCGGTATGCCAGAATTTGCTGGCCTGGTCAGTCAGGGCTTGCACCAGACGCGGATGGGCGTGCCCCAGCGCGTTCACGGCGATGCCGCCGGCAAAATCGATATACTCTTTGCCCTGCTGATCCCACAGCCGCGACCCGGCGCCCCGCACCGGAATAAACGCCGCTGGCGCGTAGACCGGCATCATCCATTCATCAAAGTGGTTACGCGTAATTGACTGAGACATATCGACCTCTTCCGGTAAATTAAAAGTAGCAATAATGTTAATAAATATGAGTTATTACGCTGTAAATGTAGATTGCACGGTTCGTGCCAGCCAGCGATAAAAATGCATAAACCGGTTGAGATAACGCAGAATCAAGGAGTTACAGCCGAACGCTATTCACATAAAATGCATATTTAGTGAATAAGTATCCGATAAAGGGGGATAAACAGTGATTAAAGAAGATAAGTTATGCAACGGTAAGATATAATTCTGTAATTGTGATCCTCTGCGAAATTTATCGTAGCTATTTGCCCTTTTTTGGCGCGGCATGCCCGTAAAAGGGGCAACCACGGCACGCTCATGCGCAGCGATTGGCAGAATGACGCATCCGGTGGCAGCCAGCCTGGCGAATTTCTGCTACCATCCATGCACTATTCACCTTGCACAGTGGCAGCGACTATGAAATTCGTCTCTTTTAATATCAACGGCCTGCGCGCCCGCCCACACCAACTGGCCGCCATCGTCGAAAAACACCAGCCGGACGTGATTGGCCTGCAGGAAACCAAAGTTCACGACGATATGTTCCCTCTCGAAGAGGTCGCCAAACTCGGCTATAACGTCTTTTATCATGGACAAAAAGGCCATTATGGCGTCGCGCTACTGACCAAAGAGACGCCGATTGCCGTCCGCCGCGGCTTTCCCGGCGATGGCGAAGAGGCTCAGCGCCGCATCATCATGGCGGAGATCCCGTCGCCTTTCGGCAACGTCACGGTGATTAACGGTTATTTCCCGCAGGGTGAGAGCCGCGATCATGAAACCAAATTCCCGGCCAAAGCGGCGTTCTATCAGAATCTGCAGAACTATCTGGAGACCGAACTCAACAAAGAGAATCCAGTGCTGATCATGGGCGATATGAACATCAGTCCCACCGATCTCGATATCGGTATCGGTGAAGAGAACCGCAAACGCTGGCTGCGCACCGGCAAATGTTCCTTCCTGCCGGAAGAGCGGGAATGGATGGATCGCCTGCTGGGCTGGGGCCTGGTGGATACCTGGCGTCAGGCTAACCCGGACAATCAGGAGCACTTCTCGTGGTTTGATTATCGCTCCAAAGGCTTCGATGATAACCGCGGGCTGCGCATCGACCTGCTGCTGGCCAGCCAGCCTCTGGCGCAGCACTGCGTGGAGACCGGGATCGATTATGAGATCCGTGGGATGGAAAAACCGTCCGACCACGCGCCGGTGTGGGCCACCTTCCGGTCATAATTCACGCCTTTCTCTCGCCTCCCGCTGTGCGGGGGGCAGAATTTCCTGAGCAAAATCAACAAAGCGACGGTAAACCATTGTGACCGTCGTCTGAACAGGATACTGTCGCGCGCACTTTTTGATGTCCACCGCGTCCAGGCTGTACAGGAGAACCCCTCATGCAAAAGAAGCCATCATCCGGCCATTGGTAAAGGGCTGGGACTTCTCGCGCTGGTGGCCACGCTGGCCGTGATCAGCCATCGCGTCGGTCTCCACGATCTGCTGACTCACCTGCATCTGCTTCAGGACACCCTGCGCCATCATGGCGCCTGGGGATATCTGGTCTATGTTGCGCTATTTATCATTGCCACCCTGTGTCTCATCCCCGGCAGCCTGCTGGTGATCGCCGGCGGGATGCTCTTCGGCCCGCTGACAGGTTCCCTGCTCTCGCTTGCCGCCGCCACCCTCGCCTCTTCGCTGTCGTTTTTAATCGCCCGCTGGCTTGGGCGCGATCTGCTGCAGCGCTATGTGGGCCATACCGCCGTCTTTCAGGCGATTGAGCGCGGTATCGCCCGCAGCGGCTGCGATTTCCTGATCCTCACCCGCCTGGTGCCGCTCTTTCCCTACAACATTCAGAATTACGCCTACGGACTGACGGCGATCCCTTTCTGGCCCTTTACCCTGATCTCCGCCGTGACTACCCTGCCGGGCCTGGTCATCTATTCGGTAATGGCCAGCGAGCTGGCCCGCGAGGGCGTAACTCTCGCCTTCGCGCTCAAACTGAGCCTCGCCGGCGGGCTGCTGTTTGCCCTGGTGCAGATGGGCAAACGGTTTGCCCGCGCCCGCCGTGTGGCAACGCCCTGCGAGGAGGTTCGCCATGACCCAACCTGATCGCCGTCACCTGCGCCGCTCCCGGCTGGCCCTTGCGGTGGTGGCCGTCGCCGGGCTGGCCGCCTGGTGGTGGTTACCCGGCGGGCGTGCCTTTCTGCAGCAGAGTCTGACGGCGTTAGCGTCGCTGGATCCGCAGCATGTCAGAGGGTTTATCGCCTCCTGGGGGCCGCAGGCCGCGCTGGTCTCATTTGCGCTGATGATCCTCCAGGCGATCGTCGCTCCGCTGCCGGCTTTCCTGATTACCCTGGCGAACGCCGCCCTGTTCGGCGCCTTCTGGGGCGGTGCGCTGTCGTGGTTCAGCGCCATGGTCGGGGCCGGGCTCTGCTTCTGCATCGCCAGAGCGCTGGGGCGCGAAGTGGTGGAAAAACTCACCGGCCGCGCGGTGCTGCGCAGCGTCGACGGCTATTTCACTCGCTTTGGCCCGCAGACGATCCTGGTCTGCCGCCTGCTGCCGTTTGTCCCGTTTGACCCGGTCAGCTATGCCGCCGGACTAACCTCGCTGCGCTTCTGGCCCTTTATGCTGGCCACCGGCGTGGGCCAGCTGCCGGCGACTATCGTCTATTCCTGGGCCGGGAGTCTGCTCACCGGGGGCACCTTCTGGCTGGCCACCGGGCTTTCGCTGCTTTTTGCCCTGGCGGTGGTCATCTCTATCGCCAAAAATATTTACCGTGAACGTCATAAGAGATCGTCGCCATGAGCTTACCCCCGCTGGATTCTGTCCCCCTGATCCTTCGTCCGCAGGCCTGGCTGCACCGCCGGCATTACGGCCAGGTGCTGAGCCCCATTCGCTGGTGGGGACGGATCCCGTGGCTGTTTTACCTGGTTTCGCTGTTCGTGGGCTACATTGAACGCCGCCGCTCGCCGCTGGATCCAGTTCTGCGATCGCTGGTCAGCGCCCGCATCGCCCAGCTGTGCCACTGCGAATTCTGTATCGATATCACCAGCATGACACTCGCTGCGCGGAGCGGGAGCCAGGACAAGCTGCTGGCGGTCGCCGACTGGCACAGCAGTACGCTGTTCAACGACAAAGAGCGTCTGGCGCTGGCCTATGCCGAAGCCGCCACCCAGACGCCCCCGGCAGTGGATGATGCCCTGCGCAGCGCGATGGCGGCGCATTTTGACGCCCGGGCGCTCACCGAGCTGACCGCCCTGATTGGCCTGCAAAATTTATCGGCGCGGTTCAATGCCGCGATGGCGATCCCGGCCCAGGGGTTGTGTCAGATGCCCACCTCTTCCTCGCAGAATAAGGAGTAACGATGCGCCGTTTGCGTGATTACAGCCTCTGTCTGTGCCTGCTGCTACTCTGGCCGCTGGCGGTTAATGCCGACGACAGCTGGCGACAGATCCAGACGGATGCCCGCGGGCAGACCGTCTGGTTTAACGCCTGGGGCGGGGACCCGGCCGTCAACCGCTATCTGGCGTGGGTCAGCGAGGAGGTCAAACGCCACTACGCGATCGACCTGCGTATTGTCCCCATCGCCGACGCCGCCGACGCAGTGAAACGTATCCAGAGCGAGGCGCAGGCTGGCCGTCAGCGGGGCGGATCAATAGATTTGCTGTGGATCAACGGCGAAAACTTTCGCACGCTTAAGCAGGCCAACCTGCTGCTTACCGGCTGGGCAGGAATGCTGCCCAACTGGCGCTACGTCGATCTGCAAAAACCGGTCCGGGAAGATTTTTCTGTCGCCACCGACGGTGCCGAGTCGCCGTGGGGCAGCGCCCAGCTGACGTTTATCGCCCGCCGCGGGCAAACCCCGCAGCCGCCCACCAGCCCGCAGGCGCTGCTGGCCTTCGCCAGAGCCCATCCCGGCAGCGTGACCTACCCGCGGCCGCCGGACTTCACTGGCACCGCCCTGCTGGAGCAACTTCTGATCGCCCTCACCGACCAACCGGCCGCCCTGCGCCAGCCGCCGCAGGCGGCGACCTTCGCGACGGTCACGGCCCCGCTGTGGCGTTATCTCGATGAGCTACACCCGGCCCTGTGGCGGGCGGGCAAGGATTTCCCGGCGTCGCCGGCCCGGATGGATGCCATGCTCAACAATGGCACCCTCCGCTTATCGCTCACGTTTAACCCGCTGCACGCCCGGCAGAAAGCCGCCAGCGGCGAATTACCGACGGACAGCTACAGTTTCGGCTTTACCGCGGGGACCCTCGGCAACGTCCATTTCGTCACCATTCCGGCTAACGCCCGCGCCGTTGCTGACGCCAAAGTGGTGGCCAATTTCCTGCTCTCGCCTGAAGCACAGCTGCGCAAGGCCGATGCCGCCGTCTGGGGCGATCCGAGCGTACTGGACCCGCAGCGTCTGCCTGACGGCCAGCGCCAGGCGCTGGCAGCAGCCCTGCCGCAGGATCTGCCGCCGGTGCTCGCCGAGCCGCATGCGGCGTGGGTTGACGCGCTGGAGCAGGAATGGCTGCGTCGCTACGGTACCCACTGATCCTGCTGGCCTGGGGGGCGATGGCGGCGATCTATCTGCCGTTGCTCCCCGCCGCCGGGGAACTGGTGGGCGCTGCGCGCTCCCCGGCCCACTGGCGGGCGCTGTTCGCCGACCCGCAACTGAGCCAGGCGCTGGCCGCCACGCTCGTTTCGACGCTGCTTTCCGTCGGCGGCGCGCTGCTGATCGCCCTGACCGTCGTCGCGGCCCTCTGGCCCTCGGCCCGCTGGCGTCGACTGGCTTCCCGTCTGCCGCTGCTGCTGGCGGTGCCCCATCTTGCCCTGGCGACGGCGGCGCTGCTGCTGTTCGCCGAAGGGGGCTGGATCTGGCAGTGGCTGCCGCTTCTGACGCCGCCGGTTGACCGGTATGGCATCGGACTTGGCCTGACGATGGCCCTGAAAGAGAGTGGCTTTGTGCTGTGGGTGATCTATGGCCTGCTGGGGGAGAAACGCCTCGCCGACCAGGCGACCGCGATGAAGAGCCTCGGCTACGGCCGCTGGCAGTGTCTGCGCTGGCTGGTGCTGCCCGCGCTGCTGCCCGCCCTCGGCATGGTGCTGCTGGCCACCACCGCCTGGAGTCTGTCGGCGGTCGATGTCGCCCTGGTGCTGGGGCCCGGCAATCCGCCCACTCTCGCCGTGCTGGCGTGGCAGTGGTTAAGCCAGGGCGATGACCTGCAGCAGGCCAAAGGGGCGCTGGCCAGCCTGCTGCTGATGGCGATTCTTGGCGGACTGGCGCTGGTGGCATGGGGAGGGTGGCGGATACAGCGCCAGTACCAGCCCGATCTGCGCGGTGTGCGTCATCCTCATCCGCATGCGCTGCCCGGCCGCCTGCTGGCGGCGCTGCTGCCGCTGAGCGGTCTGCTGGGCGCGCTATTGCTGGCGGGGCTGGCGCGCTCAGCGCCACCGCAGATGGATGCCCTCGGCAACAGCCTTGGCCTGGCGCTGGCGGCCTGCGCCCTCGGCGCGGCTGTCTGCCTGCTGTGGCTGGCCTGTGGTCCGGCACGAGGGGATGGCTGGGTCTGGCTACCGCTGGTCCTCCCGGCCCTGCCGCTGGCCGCTGGCCAGTACCGGCTGGCGCTGTATGCCTGGCTAGACGGCGAATGGTGGACCGTCCTGTGGGGCCATCTGCTGTGGGTGGTGCCATGGATGCTGTTTATTTTGCGCCCGGCCTGGCGCCAGCGCGATCCGCGGATGGCGGTAATCGCCCGCACGCTCGGCTGGGGGCCCACGCGTATTTTCTGGCTGCTGACCCTGCCCTCGCTGACCCGCCCGCTGCTGACCGCGCTGGCGGTGGGCTTTTCCGTGAGCATCGCGCAGTATCTGCCGACGCTATGGCTGGGGGCAGGCCGTATCCCGACGCTCACCAGTCAGGCGGTGGCGCTCAGCAGCGGCGGCGAGGTGCAGACGCTCGCCGCCCAGGCGCTGTGGCAATTACTGCTGCCGGCGGTATGCTTTACCCTGACGGCCCTTCTCGCCTGGCTGGCGGGCCGCTATCGACGAGGACTTCGCTAGTGCTAACCGTAAACCATCTGACCCTGAGCGTGAAACGTCAGCCGCTGCTGCGGGAGGTCGCCTTTTCGGTGGCGCCTGGAGAAGTGCTGACGCTGATGGGCCCCTCCGGTAGCGGAAAATCGACGCTGTTTGCCTGGATGATTGGCGCCCTGGCCGGCGACTTCCGCGCCGAGGGCGAGCTGTGGCTCAATGGACGTCGCTGCGATACGCTGCCGACGGAGCATCGACGCATCGGCATCCTGTTTCAGGACCCGTTACTGTTCGACCATTTCAGCGTCGGGCAAAATTTACAGCTGGCGCTGCCGGAGAGTGTGCGCGGCGAGGCGCGAAAAGCCGCAGTGGAGCAAGCGCTCAGCCGCGCCGGGCTGCATGGCTTCGCCCCACGCGACCCGGCCACGCTCTCCGGCGGGCAGCGGGCGCGGGTGAGCCTGCTGCGCGCCCTGCTGGCGCGCCCCGAGGCGCTGCTGCTCGATGAACCCTTCAGCCGTCTGGATGCCACCCTGCGCGCCGCGTTCCGCCGCTGGGTTTTTGAGGAACTGGCCCGCCAGGCCATTCCGGCGATCCTGGTGACCCACGATCGCGAGGACGGTCCGCCGGCGGGACGCTGCCTGGCGATGGAGACCTGGCAATGAAGAGCAATAGCGTGCAAACCTGCGTTACCGCAAAGAAATCAGCGCCTGGCGAGCGGAGAATACGCCCTCCACTTTTTACCGTCGGGCATTTCGATGAAACGTGTTTCTCAATTGACCGCACTCGCCCTGCTTATGGGGCTTGCTGCTTCCACCACCTGCGCCGCTGAAACCATGCCAGCGCTCACTCTCTCCCACCTGCAACAGCAGCACGGCGTGGCCATCGATACCCGGCTGAGCGCTTATTACAACGGCTGGCCGCAGCGCGCCAACGGCCCCGAAGGTCATGAGCCGCAGGCCCTGAATCTTTCCGCCCGCTGGCTCGGCGCCATGAGCGACGATCAGCTCCGCGCCTGGGCTAAGCAGCACCAGATCCAGCCGGATACCCCCGTCGCGCTGTACGGCAACCCGGAAGATAATGCCAGCGTCGCGGCGCGGCTGAAACAAGCGGGCTTCACCCGGCTCAGCACCCTGAGCGATGCGCTGAGCCAGACCGACCGCCTGCAAAAGCTGCCGCACTTTGAACAGCTGGTCTACCCCCAGTGGCTGCACGACCTGCAGCAGGGAAAACGCGTAGCCGCCGCCCCGACCGGCGACTGGAAAGTGTTCGAAGCCGCGTGGGGAGCGCCGAAACTCTATCTGCTGAGCCATATCCCTGGCGCGGGCTATATCGATACCAATGAGGTGGAAAGCGAACCGCTGTGGAATAAAGTGTCCGACGCACAGCTGAAAGCGATGCTGGCGAAGCACGGCATCCGGCATGACACCACGGTGATCCTCTACGGTCGCGACGTCTACGCCGCAGCGCGGGTGGCGCAGATCATGCTGTACGCCGGGGTCAAAGACGTGCGCCTGCTTGACGGCGGCTGGCAGACCTGGTCCGACGCCGGGCTGCCGGTCGAGCGCGGCATGCCGCCGGCGCAGCAGCCGGCGCAGGACTTCGGCGCGCCGATCCCCGGCCAGCCGCAGCTGATGCTGGATACCGAACAAGCCCGCGGGCTGCTGCATCGTCAGGACGCCTCGCTGGTCAGCGTCCGCTCGTGGCCGGAGTTTATCGGCACCACCAGCGGCTACAGCTATATCAAGCCGAAGGGTGACATCGCTGGCGCCCGCTGGGGCCACGCCGGGAGCGACTCCACGCACATGGAGGATTTCCATAACCCGGACGGCACCATGCGCAGCGCCGACGATATCGCTGCCCTGTGGCGCCAGTGGAACATTCTGCCGAGCCAGCAAGTGGCATTCTATTGCGGGACCGGCTGGCGGGCCTCGGAAAGCTTTATGTATGCCCGCGCCATGGGCTGGCCGCACATCGCGGTGTACGACGGCGGCTGGTACGAATGGAGCAGCAACCCGCACAATCCGGTCGCCCACGGAGAACGTGGCCCGGAAAGCAGTCAGTAACTCGTCCCGCCTCAGCGCGTCGCCCTTTGTCGGCGACGCGCGATACCCCGTTTACGCTGTGGTCGTTACCCGCTTTAAGGTCTGGTAGCCACTGCAGATACGCGTCGCCGTCGTCAGCCAGCACAGCGCGCCAAACAGCCACGCCAGCCAGGCGAAATGCGCCGGAAACAGGCAGCCGAGGACAAACAACAGGATGGTCTCCGTCCCCTCCGTCAGGCCTCCAAGATAGTACAGCGATTTATGGGCGTAGCCGGGATTGGCGATCTGATGCCTGGCCGCCAGCGCGGCAAAGGCGAGAAAGCTGCTGCCGGTGCCGATAAAGGCAAACAGCAGCCAGGCCCCCGCCAGGGCATTGTTCAGCGGATCTGCCAGAATAAAGCCGAACGGCACCAGGGCGTAGAAGAGAAAATCCAGTGCGATATCGAGAAAGCCCCCCGCGTCCGTGAGCCCGCGCCGCCGCGCCAGAGCGCCGTCCAGACCATCCAGCAGGCGGTTGAGGAGAATAGCGACCAGCGCCGCGCTATACCACCCCAGCGCCAGAAAGGGCAGCGCCAGCACACCGATGGCAAAACCGAGCAGCGTCAGCCCGTCCGGTGAAATACCCGGGCGGTCAAGCGCGCCGGCGACAGCGTTAAGCAGGGGTTTGAGGCGCGGATGCAGGTGGCTATCAAGCACGGAGGTCTCCAGCAGGGTTGGCGGTTGTCAGTCAAGGTCTGTGGCGGTGATAATAGGCCAGATTCGTCCTATTAACGTTGATGCTTATGCTAAAAATGATTGATGTTGTCGCGGCCATTATTGAACAGGATGGCAAGATTTTGCTGGCGCAGCGTCCGCCCCACGCCGACCAGCCGGGAATGTGGGAGTTCGCTGGCGGCAAAGTGGAGCCTGGTGAAAGCCAGCCACAGGCGCTGGCCCGCGAGCTACAGGAGGAGATGGGCATCATCGCCCACCCGGCATGCTATATCGCCAGTCATCAGCGTGAAGTCTCCGGCCGCCAGATCCATCTGCACGCCTGGTGGGTACCGCACTTTCAGGGCATACCGCTGGCCCACTATCATAGTCAGCTGCGCTGGTGCCTTCCCACAGAAGCGCTGGCCCTCGATCTCGCCCCGGCCGATATCCCTCTACTGCACGCCTTTATTGCCCAGCGTCCCTCCCTTTCCGTCCGCTGATCCGCCCGCCGCCTCGTCATCGCTTTTAGTTATGACTGGCGGCCAATTATAAATTTTGTTGTCCGCTTAATTTTTCCTTGCTTGCCTAAGGATTAGCGGTGTTATAGTCGGAAAATCGGTTTTTTCAAGGACCGAATCATAATAAATACATGCAACCACAACCATAAGGGGACCTTATATCTATGGATCAGACGTGCACTCTGGAAGGCTTTCTCACCCGCGTTCAACAGCGCGATCCTCATCAAACCGAATTTGCTCAAGCCGTCCGGGAGGTGATGACCACCCTGTGGCCTTTCCTTGAGGAAAATCCGCGCTATCGTCAGCTTGCTTTGCTGGAACGTCTGGTGGAACCGGAGCGCGTGATCCAGTTCCGCGTAGTGTGGGTTGATGACCGCAATCAGGTCCAGGTCAACCGCGCGTGGCGCGTGCAGTTCAACTCGGCCATCGGCCCGTATAAAGGCGGGATGCGTTTCCACCCGTCGGTTAACCTGTCGATTCTCAAATTCCTTGGCTTCGAGCAGACCTTCAAAAACGCCCTGACCACCCTGCCGATGGGCGGCGGGAAAGGCGGTAGCGATTTCGATCCTAAAGGCAAGAGCGATGGCGAAGTGATGCGCTTCTGCCAGGCGCTGATGACCGAGCTCTATCGCCATCTTGGCCCGGATACCGACGTACCGGCGGGCGATATCGGCGTCGGCGGCCGCGAAGTCGGCTTTATGGCCGGGATGATGCGCAAGCTCTCCAACAACAGCGCCTGCGTCTTCACCGGTAAAGGCCTCTCCTTTGGCGGCAGCCTGATCCGTCCGGAAGCCACCGGTTACGGTCTGATCTACTTCACCGAAGCGATGCTCAAACGTCACGGCCTCGGCTTCGAAGGCGCTCGCGTGGCGGTTTCCGGCTCCGGCAACGTCGCGCAATACGCCATTGAGAAAGCGATGGAGCTTGGCGCGCGGGTGGTCACGGCCTCCGACTCCAACGGCACCGTCGTTGACGAAGCGGGCTTCACCAAAGAAAAACTGGCCCGCCTGATCGACATTAAAGAGCGTGCCCATGGCCGCGTGGCCGACTACGCCCGCGAATTTGGCCTCACCTATCTTGAAGGCCAGCAGCCGTGGTCAGTGCCGGTGGATATCGCCCTCCCTTGCGCGACCCAGAATGAACTGGACGTCGATGCCGCCCGCCAGCTGATTGCCAATGGCGTCAAGGCCGTGGCGGAAGGCGCCAACATGCCGACCACCATCGCCGCAACCGACCTGTTCCTGGAAGCTGGCGTGCTGTTTGCCCCGGGCAAAGCGGCCAACGCCGGCGGCGTGGCGACTTCCGGTCTGGAGATGGCGCAGAACGCCGCGCGCATGGGCTGGAAAGCGGAAAAAGTGGATGCCCGTCTGCATCACATCATGCTGGATATCCACCACGCTTGCGTGCAGTACGGCGGCGAAGCGAAGCAGACCAACTACGTGCGCGGCGCGAATATCGCCGGTTTCGTGAAAGTCGCGGATGCCATGCTGGCCCAGGGCTTGATTTAACCTCCCCTGACTCCATCCCGGCGGCTGCCCGCCGGGATGCGTCTCACGACGTCATCGTGATCACCACTTTCCCCAGATGCTGACCACTGTCCAGACAGGCATGGGCCTCGGCAACCTCCTGTTTCTCCGCCGCCGTCCGGCCGCGCATGGTTGAGCCGGTGACGCCGGCGGCTTTCACCGCAATGAGCACCTCATTCTCCCCAATAGCAGGGATTTCTCCTTCGCGGATCTGCAATACCTCCGGGCCGCCCGGTTGGCTAATAGCGATATATTTCACGGGTCCTCCTTATCGCCGGTGAGAGAAATGAGCAATGATATCGGGAAGCGCGAAGGCGCATTCAGGGGGGAAAGTCGTCAAGCCCTGCCCGGCTGTTTAGTGTAGACCATTGACCTGGCTGGCGGAGAAGCGGTGGCCGCGGGGATTCACATCCTCGCGACCACCGGCGGGTTACTGCGGCGGCGGCGCAGCATCGTCTGCTGCTTTTTTCCCTTTCGGCTTGCCTTTACCTTTAGTGAACGATTTTTTCGCCCCGGCTGGCGCGGCCAGGCCGCGGAACTGACGCACTGGCGTGCTCCGCGCCTGATCGATCAGCTGGAACAGCGTCCCCACCAGCGGCTGCATAAAGTCCTGATAGCGGCACTGCTTTTCGCTGATCTGCGTCAGGACCGATTCCCAGTGGGCGGTCATATCCGGGCGCGCGGCCATCTCCGGCAGGGAGTGAATCAGCGCCCGGCCAGCATCCGATGAGTGGATATAACGCCCCTTTTTGGTCAGGAAACCGCGCTTAAACAGTAGCTCGATAATCCCGGCGCGGGTCGCTTCTGTGCCGAGACCGTCGGTGGCGCGGAGGATCTTCTTCAGATCTTTATCCTGTACGAAACGGGCAATCCCGGTCATCGCCGACAGCAGCGTGGCATCGGTAAAGTGGCGCGGCGGCTGCGTCTGACGCTCCACCACTTCGCCCTTCTCGCACTGCAGTTCATCGTCTTTGGCCACCACCGGCAGCGGCGTGCCGTCGTTCTCTTCATCGCGCTCTTTGCTGCCCAGCAGCGTCCGCCAGCCAGCCTCTGCCAGAAAACGCGCCTTGGCGACAAACTTACCGTTGGCGATCTCGAGGTCAATCTGGCATTTGCGGAACACCGCGTCCGGGCAGAACTGCATCAGATACTGCCGGGCGATCAGGTGGTAAACCTTCGCTTCGTTATCGGTGAGCTTGACCTGGCTGCTGCGGGCGGTCGGGATAATCGCATGGTGCGCATCGACCTTTTTATCATCCCAGCAGCGGTTGCGGATCTCCGGATCCATCACTGGCTGCGGCAGCAGGTCCGCCGCATGGACAGCAATCGCATTCAGCACCGCATGGCGGCCGGCGAAGTGCTCTTCCGGCAGGTAGCGGCTGTCCGAACGCGGGTAGGTAATGAGCTTATGGGTTTCGTACAGCTTCTGGCAGATATCCAGCACGTTCTGCGCGCTGAAGCCGAAACGTTTGGCCGCCTCAATCTGCAGCGCCGACAGCGAGAACGGCAGCGGTGCGGGTTCGGAATCGCGCTTATCGTTATAGGCGGTCACCAGCGCCGGCTGGCCTTCGATACGTTTAACCACGTGCTCGGCCAGCGGACGATGCAGCAGACGCCCTTCTTCATCCTGGTAAGGTTCGCAGGCTTCGCTCGGCACCCAGGTGGCGACAAAGCGCTCTTCCTGCGGCGTGACGATATGCGCCTTCACGTCGAAGAAATCTTTGGCGACGAAGTTTTCAATCTCTTCATCGCGGCGTACCACCAGGCCAAGTACCGGGGTCTGCACCCGCCCTACGGAGAGCACCCCCTGATAGCCGGCGTTACGCCCCAGCAGGGTGTAGGCCCGGGTCATATTGATGCCGTACAGCCAGTCGGCGCGCGCCCGCGCCAGCGCCGACACGCAGAGCGGCACGAACTCGCTGTTGGCGCGCAGGCGGTTGATCGCCCGCTCCACCGCCTGCGGATTGAGATCGTTAATCAGACAGCGCTGCACCTGCTGACGCTTCTCCGGCGCCAGCTGCAGGTAATCGAGCACTTCGTCTACCAGCAACTGCCCTTCTCTGTCCGGGTCGCCGGCATGGATAACTTGCTCGGCGTCGCCGAGCAAGCGCTTGATCACATTGAGCTGTTTGGTGACCGAGGGTTTGGGCTGTAGCTGCCATTTCTCCGGCACAATCGGCAGGTCGGTGAGATTCCAGCGGGCATAGCGGCTGTCATAGACGTCCGGCTGCGCCTGTTCCAGCAGGTGGCCGATACACCAGGTGACCACCTGCCCGTTGCCGCACTCAATATAGCCATCGCCTTTGCGGTGCGGTTTAGGCAACACATCGGCGATCGCCCGACCGAGACTCGGTTTTTCTGCAATAAACAACCGCATCGAATCAACGGATCTCGATCATGGGTCGTCCGCCACGGGCGGTGACCAGCTCGCCGATGGCGGCCAGCTTAATGCCGAACTCCGCCGCGGCCGCCTGTACTTCCGCCTCCGCTTCCGGGGTTACCGCCAGCAGCAGGCCGCCAGAGGTCTGCGGATCGCACAGCAGGTCACGCCACTCCGCCGGCATCTCACCCATCAGATGGCCGTAGCTGGCAAAGTTGCGCCCGGTGCCGCCCGGCACTGCACCGGCGGCGATATAGGCTTCCACCCCCGGCAGTTTCGGGATATCGGCATAGCGCAGCTGCGCCTGCACGCCGGCCCCGCGGCACACCTCGCTGAGATGGCCAAGCAGACCAAAGCCGGTAACGTCGGTCATCGCCTTCACCCCGTCGATGGCGGCAAACGCAGCGCCGGCGAGGTTCATCTGGCACATGGTCTCCGTCGCCAGTCCCTGATGCTCTGGCTTGAGCAGCGATTTTTTCTCCGCAGTGGTCAGTACGCCAATGCCCAGCGGTTTAGTGAGATACAGTTTGCAGCCCGCCTGCGCGGTGCTGTTTTTCTTGATGCGCTCGGTGGGCACCACGCCGGTGACCGCCAGACCGAAGATCGGTTCCGGAGCGTCAATGGAGTGGCCACCCGCCAGTGCGATCCCGGCCTGCTGGCAGGCAAAGCGCCCGCCTTCCACCACTTCACGGGCAATTTCCGGCGCCAGGGTGTTGATCGGCCAGCCGAGAATAGCAATCGCCATAATCGGTTTCCCACCCATGGCGAAAATATCACTGATGGCGTTGGTGGCAGCGATGCGGCCAAAGTCGAACGGATTATCGACAATCGGCATAAAGAAATCGGTGGTGCTGACGATTGACGTGCCGTTACCAAGATCATAGACGGCAGCATCATCGCTGGTTTCGTTGCCGACAAGCAGGTTCGGGTCGACAAACTTCGCCTGCTCGCTATGCAGGATGGTTTCCAGCACCTTCGGGGAAATTTTACAACCACAACCGGCTCCGTGGCTGTATTGCGTTAAACGAATGGCTTGCTCGCTCATGGACATCTCCTGTCATTGCAATCCCGCTATGTTAGCGCCCAAACGTCAGGGTGGTAAGTACGACAGTCTGAAATCGCGTATGGTTGCTCATTAAGCAGACAAAAAGCCGTTTTTGCGAGATGCGACAATTTTTTCCCGACCATTTTCACTTTTACTTAAAGATGACAGAAATGTGACAACACAGCGCTGTCTTCTCTGGACTGATTATGACGTAAGGAAATTCTAATGAAAAAGCGTGTTCTTGCCCTTTGCCTGGCCAGTTTCTTCTCCGTTAGCGCCTTTGCTCTGGTTCCCCCCGGGAACGATGTCACCACCAAGCCCGATCTCTACTATCTGACCAACGCCCAGGCCATCGACAGCCTGGCGCTGTTGCCGCCGCCACCGGCGGTGGGCAGTATCGCGTTCTTAAACGATCAGGCGATGTATGAGCAGGGGCGTCTGCTGCGCAATACCGAGCGCGGGAAGCTGGCGGCAGAGGATGCCAACCTCAGCGCGGGCGGCGTGGCTAACGCCTTCTCCAGCGCCTTTGGCTCCCCAATCACCGAGAAAGACGCGCCTCAGCTCCACAAACTGCTGACCAATATGATTGAAGACGCCGGCGATCTGGCGACCCGCGGGGCGAAAGAGAAATACATGCGCATTCGTCCGTTTGCGTTCTATGGCGTCTCCACCTGCAACACCACCGAGCAGGACAAGCTGTCGAAAAACGGCTCTTACCCGTCCGGGCATACCTCTATCGGCTGGGCCACCGCCCTGGTGCTGGCGGAGATCAACCCGCAACGGCAAAACGAAATTTTGAAGCGCGGCTATGAGCTCGGCGAGAGCCGGGTGATCTGCGGCTATCACTGGCAGAGCGATGTCGATGCGGCGCGCATCGTCGGCTCCGCAGTGGTCGCTACGCTGCACACCAACCCGGCCTTCCAGCAGCAGTTGCAGAAAGCCAAAGACGAATTCGCCAAAACGCAGAAGTAACGTCATCGCCGTTGAACTCCCGGAGGCGGCGCCTGGCGCGCCTTGTCCGGGCTACAAAAACCGCGATTGATTCGAATGGTAGGGGTTGTAGGCCGGGTCAGGCGCAAGCCGCCACCCGGCATAGATGCGGCTCCAAGCCTGATGCCATCGCCCGGCGGCGCTGCGCTTGCGCGGGCCTACAGACAGTCAGAGCCGGATGCGTTGACCGGGTAAGGCGCCAGCCGCCACCCGGCATCACAAGCACCGACTCAGAAGCGCGTCACAAACGGCGCGGTATCCGGCAGGGCAATGGTGGTTGAGGCTTTTAGCTGCGGCGTCCCCAGATAGAGGAAGCCGACAATTTTATCCTGCTCGCGGCACGCGAAGCCGGCCCGCACCACCGGGCTCTCGGTCAATGCTCCGCTGCGCCAGATGCCATTGAATCCCTGGGCCAGGGCCGCCATCTGCATCGCCATCACCGCACAGCCAGCGGACATCTCCTGCTCCCAGCGCGGCACCTTCGGGTGGTCTTCACAGCGCGCGACTACGGTAATGATCAGCGGCGCGCGGAACGGCGCATTGCGGGCTTTCTCTATTCCCTTCTCATCCTGGCCGGCCTCTGTGGCCCCTTTTTCCAGCAGCTGGCTGAAGCGCTCGCGGCCGTCATCGGCGATAATAAAAAAGCGCCACGGCTGCAGGGTGCCATGATCCGGGGCGCGCAGCCCGGCGCGCAGAATGTTTTCCAGCTGTTCGCCAGCCGGGGCAGGTTCCGCCAGGCGAGAAGCGCTCCGGCGATTAAGCAGTAGATCGAGAGCATCCATCTGTATAACTCCTGTGATGTCATTTTTCATAAAATTAACATGCACAAGGATTTTGTTACAGCGTGGTCGGTGATTCCTGCTGACAACCGACGGCTCACTCTTTAGGATAGCCAGACGCGGCGGCCCCTGCGGCCTGCCCTTTTTAGATAACGTTAGGGAGAAGACATGCGAACCCTTTGGCGACTGATTGCCAGCTTTTTTAAATGGACGTGGCGGATACTCAACTTTATTCGCAAACTGGCTCTGAATGCGATCTTCCTGGTGCTGGTGCTGGTGTGTATCGGTATCTGGAGCCAGTTCAGCACCACTACCAGCGAACATGCCGCGCGCGGCGCGCTGTTGCTGGATATTACCGGCGTGGTGGTGGATAAACCTTCCGCCAGCAGCAAGCTCGGCGTAATTGGCCGCCAGCTGTTTGGCGCCAGCTCGGACCGTCTGCAGGAGAACTCTCTGTTCGATATCGTGCAGACCATTCGCCAGGCGAAAGATGACCGCAATATCACCGGTATTGTGCTGGATCTGAAAAACTTCGTTGGCGGCGATCAGCCGTCCATGCAGTACATCGGTAAAGCGCTGCGTGAGTTCCGCGACAGCGGCAAACCGGTCTATGCCGTCGGCAGCAGCTACAGCCAGGGCCAGTACTACCTGGCGAGCTTTGCCAACAAAATCTGGCTCTCACCGCAGGGCGAGGTTGACCTTCACGGCTTCGCCACCAATGGGCTGTACTACAAGTCGCTGCTGGATAAGCTGAAAGTCTCCACCCATGTCTTCCGCGTCGGCACCTATAAATCCGCCGTCGAGCCTTTCATTCGCGATGACATGTCCCCTGCCGCCCGCGAAGCGGACAGCCGCTGGATTGGCGAACTGTGGCAGAACTACCTCAACACCATTGCCGCGAACCGCCAGATCACCGCCCAGCAGCTCTTCCCGGGCGCCCAGGGCATTATCGATGGCCTGCGTAAAGTGGGTGGCGATACGGCGAAATATGCGCTGGACAATAAGCTGGTCGATGAGCTGGCGACCTCCACGGAAGTGGAAAAGGCGCTGACCAAACAGTTTGGCTGGAGCAAAACGGATAACAATTACCGGGCGATCAGCTATTACGACTACAACGTGAAGACACCGTCTGACGAAGGTTCCGCCATTGCGGTGATCTTTGCCAACGGCGCCATCATGGACGGCGAGGAGACCCCGGGAAACGTTGGTGGCGACACCACCGCTGCGCAAATTCGCGATGCGCGCCTCGACCCGAAAATTAAGGCCATCGTGCTGCGCGTTAACAGTCCGGGCGGCAGCGTGACCGCCTCAGAAATTATCCGTGAAGAGCTGGCGGCAGCCAAAGCCGCCGGTAAACCGGTAGTGGTCTCGATGGGCGGCATGGCGGCGTCTGGCGGCTACTGGATCTCCACCCCAGCGGATTACATCGTCGCGAACCCGAGCACCCTCACCGGCTCCATCGGCATCTTTGGCGTGATCAACACCGTGGAAAATACCCTCGGGTCGATTGGCGTCCACACCGACGGCGTCGCCACATCGCCGCTGGCGGATGTCTCCAGCACCAAAGCGCTGCCGCCGGAAGTGCAGCAGCTGATGCAGTTGAGCATTGAGAATGGCTATCAGCGCTTTATCACCCTGGTGGCTAACGCCCGTAAGAGCACGCCGGAGAAAATCGACCAGATTGCCCAGGGCCACGTCTGGACCGGGGAAGATGCCAAAGCCAACGGCCTGGTCGACAGCCTCGGCGACTTCGACGATGCGGTGGCTAAAGCCGCCGAGCTGGCGAAGCTGAAAACCTGGCACCTCAACTACTATCAGGAAGAGCCGACCTTCTTCTCGATGGTGCTGGATAGCCTGACCGGCTCGGTACGCGCCTCGCTGCCGGCGGCCATTCAGGCCTGGCTGCCTGCGCCGGTCGCCGCGGCGGCCGAGACGGTGAAAGCGGAGAGCGACAAGCTGGCGGCGTTTAACGACCCGCAGAACCGCTATGCCTTCTGCCTGACCTGCGCCAACATCCGTTAATACGCAGCGGCTGCCCCGTCTCCCGGGGCAGCCTTTTTCCCGCACCTGCCAGCGCCGCCACAAAGCGAGCGGCCAACACTGTATTTTTTCCTGCGTCTCTTTATACTGCGCCTGTCTACGACCAACCTAAGCGATGCTATGCAAAAAAAATCGATTTACGTTGCCTACACCGGTGGGACCATCGGTATGCAGCGCTCTGAACACGGCTATGTACCCGTTTCCGGCCATCTGCAGCGTCAGCTGGCGCTGATGCCTGAGTTCCATCGTCCGGAGATGCCGGACTTCACGATCCATGAATACCATCCGCTGATGGATTCATCCGATATGACCCCTGAGGACTGGCAGCACATCGCCGACGATATCCGCAGCCATTACGATGAGTATGATGGCTTTGTGATCCTCCATGGTACCGACACCATGGCGTTTACCGCTTCGGCGCTGTCGTTCATGCTGGAAAACCTTGGCAAGCCGGTCATTGTGACAGGGTCACAAATCCCGCTGGCCGAGCTGCGTTCTGATGGTCAGATTAACCTGCTCAACGCCCTCTACGTCGCCGCCAACTATCCGATTAACGAAGTGGCGCTGTTCTTCAACAATCGACTGTTTCGCGGCAACCGCACCACTAAAGCCCATGCCGACGGCTTCGACGCTTTCGCCTCGCCAAACCTCGCGCCGCTGCTGGAAGCCGGGATCCATATTCGCCGTCTCGGTACCCCGCCGGCGCCGCAGGGCAGCGGGGAGCTTATCGTGCACCCCATCACCCCGCAGCCGATTGGCGTGGTGACGATTTACCCCGGCATCTCCGCCGACGTGGTGCGCAATTTCCTGCGCCAGCCGGTGAAAGCGCTGATCCTCCGCTCCTATGGCGTCGGCAATGCCCCACAGAATGGCGAGTTTATTCAGGTGCTGGCGGAAGCCAGCCAGCGCGGTATTGTGGTGGTCAATCTGACGCAGTGCATGTCCGGGAAAGTGAACATGGGCGGCTATGCTACCGGCAACGCCCTCGCCCAGGCGGGGGTCATCAGTGGTTTCGATATGACGGTGGAAGCGACGCTGACCAAGCTACACTATCTGCTTAGCCAGCAGCTGGATGTTGACGCCATTCGCGCGGCGATGCAGCAAAATCTGCGTGGCGAACTCACCCCCGACGAGGCTTAAGGAGGACGTATGGCACATCGAGCGCTGTTACTGGTTGATTTGCAAAACGACTTTTGCGCCGGCGGCGCGCTGGCGGTTCCTGAAGGCGACAGTACCGTCGAGGTGGCTAATGCGCTTATCGACTGGAGCCTGGCGCGCGGCGAGCCCATCGTCGCCAGCCAGGACTGGCACCCGGCGGATCACGGCAGCTTCGCCAGCCAGCACCAGGTGGAACCCTACACCCAGGGCGAACTCGACGGCCTGGCGCAGACCTTCTGGCCGGATCACTGCGTACAGCACAGCGAAGGCACGGCGCTGCATCCGCTGCTCAAACAGCAGGCGATCAACGCCGTGTTCCATAAGGGGCAAAACCGGGCCATTGACAGCTACAGCGCTTTTTTTGACAACGGTCACCGGCAGAAAACTGAACTGGACGGCTGGCTGCGCGGCCAGGGCATCGTGGAACTGACCGTGCTCGGCCTCGCCACCGATTACTGCGTCAAATTCACCGTGCTGGATGCCCTCGCGCTGGGCTATACGGTCAATGTCATCATCGACGGCTGTCGCGGCGTTAATCTGCAGCCGCAGGACAGCAGCCAGGCGTTTATGGAGATGGCCGCCGCGGGCGCCACGCTGTATACCCTCGATGACTGGCGGGAATCTCAGGCCTGATCCTCTCTCCCGGCGCCCTCGCGCCGGGTCTTCTTCTGCCGCCTCGCTATCGTCCATAAATTGAACTCTCTCGCAGTTTCAACAGGTTATTGCTGGTAGTCTGGCAAGGCTGTTTTTTCGCCACGCCATTTCCGTGGCGTGGTTATTTTTTATGTCAAAGAGGAACCACTATGAAACGTTTGCCCTTGCTGGCAGCCTTGCCCTTGCTTTGCGCTTCTGCGCTCTCTGCCCAACCCCTGATGTCCGTCGGCTATTTTAACGGCGGCGGCGACGTCACTGCCGGGCCGGGCGGCGATATCGATAAGCTGGACGTCCGGCAGATCACCCATCTCAACTACTCGTTTGGTCTTATCTATAACGATGAAAAAGACGAGACCAATGCGGCCCTGAAGGATCCTGCTCATCTGCACGAGATCTGGCTGTCGCCGAAGGTGCAGGAGGATCTGCAAAAGCTCCCGGCCCTGCGTAAACAGAACCCGGACCTCAAGGTCCTGCTGTCGGTCGGCGGCTGGGGGGCGCGCGGATTCTCCGGCGCGGCGGCAAGCAAAGAAACCCGGAAGGTGTTTATTCAGTCTGCGCAGGAAATAGTTGAAAAATATGGTCTGGATGGGATTGACCTCGACTGGGAGTTTCCGGTCAACGGCGCCTGGGGGCTGGTTGCCAGTCAACCGGCCGATCGCGATAACTTTACCGCGCTGTTAAAAGAGCTGCGCGCAGCGTTTGGTACGAAGAAACTGGTGACTATTGCCGTGGGGGCTAACGCAGAAAGCCCGAAAAGCTGGGTGGACGTTAAAGCGATTGCGCCATCGCTCGACTACATCAACCTGATGACCTACGACATGGCCTACGGCACGCAGTACTTCAACTCGAACCTGTATGACTCCCGCCACTGGCCGACGGTCGCCGCGGCTGATAAATACAGCGCCGATTTTGTGGTCAACAATTACCTGGCCGCCGGGCTTAAACCCAGCCAGATGAACCTCGGGATTGGTTTTTATGGCCGGGTACCGAAACGGGCTGTCGAGCCGGGGATTGACTGGACGAAAGCGGATGCGCAAAACAATCCGGTCACCCAACCCTATTTTGGGCCACAACAGATCGCGCTGTTTGCCTCGCTGGGCTATGACCTGAGCAAAGACACCTACGTGAAATACAACGATATCGTGAGCAAACTGCTCAACGATCCGCAGAAGCGTTTTACCGAGCACTGGGACGATGAAGCGAAGGTTCCGTGGCTGTCAGTGCAGTCGGCGGAGGGCAAGCCGCTGTTCGCCCTGTCGTATGAGAACCCGCGCTCGGTGGCCATTAAGGCGGACTATATCAAGGCGAAGGGCCTGGCCGGGGCCATGTTCTGGGAATATGGCGCCGATGACCAGAATCAGCTGGCCCGTCAGCTGGCGGAATCGCTGGGGATCAAACACTAACCGCGACGGTTCCACCCCATCCCCCCCTCGGGCTGCGTGACGCAGGCAACATCGCCTGCAATGCAGGTATATCGCGCCGCCCGGGATAGGTTATGATGCCTGTTATCCGCTGCGCCACGCGCTGGCGCAGCTTAACCGTTTGACAGGAGGCAGGGGGCCATGGCCTATATCCCCAAAAATTACGCGCGTCTGGAAGTGGGTTACCGCGAAAAGGCGCTCAAGCTTTTTCCCTGGGTGTGCGGACGCTGCTCGCGGGAGTTTGTCTATTCAAATCTACGCGAACTGACGGTGCACCACATCGATCACGACCACTCCAATAACCCGGAAGATGGTAGCAACTGGGAGATGTTGTGCCTGTACTGTCACGATCACGAACATTCCAAGTACACCGAAGCCGATCAGTATGGCTCCACGGTGGTGGCGGGCGAAGATGCGCAAAAGAGCGTCGGCGAGGCTACCTACAATCCGTTTGCCGATCTGAAAGCGATGATGAACAAAAAGTAAGCAGACCGGTTCGGCCGCTGCGCGCGGTCGTTCACGCTGACGCCGTCCGGCGCGGGGTGACCCCGACGCCGGAACCACGCGCCGCCGGCTGGCGGTTTATTGCAGCTTAACGGTGGCGATCGGCTTCGGCACGATGCCGAAATCTTCCTTCAGCTGCTGTTTGCTCTTCATCACCATCTGCCCGCGGGTGTCGATGGTCATGTGCTGGGCGTCGGTGTTATACCGGGCCTGCCACAGCATCACCAGCTGCAGGCTATTTTCCTTTTGCTCCGGCGTCAGCGCCACGCCATCCGGCCATTTTCCCAGCTCCACCGCCGTCGCCAGACGCTGGTAAACTTCCGGCGTCATACTGTCGATAATTTGCTCAATATCCATCTTCCGCTCCACTCCGCTTGGAATAATTTGCTGAATCGTTTCTTCAACCCTTAATCTGCTCGCCATTCTGCTCATCAGTGAAGCTCAGCGACGCCGAATTCACACAATAGCGCTCGCCGGTCGGCTGCGGGCCATCCGGAAACACGTGGCCGAGATGGGCATCACAATTTCCGCAACGGATCTCAATGCGCTGCATGCCGTGCGAGTTGTCGGTCAGGTAGCGAATGGCCTCTTCGCTCACCGGTTCGTAGAAGCTCGGCCAGCCGCAACCGGAGTCGTACTTGGTTTGGGAGTTAAACAGCGGCGCATCGCACACCAGGCAGTGATACACGCCATTCTTCTTGTTGTGCAGCAACTGTCCGGTAAAAGGCGGTTCCGTGCCATGATGTTGCGTCACGTAAAACTGCATTTCGCTTAAGCCGTTTTTCAGCTCTTCCGGGGAGGGTTTATTCGCCATGGGCTTATATCTCGCTTTGCAATGGACAACTTTCGCTCCAATTCTAACAAAACATTAACAATGAAGCGTGCACTTTTGTTCTAAACTTATGCGGTGCCAACAGGCAGCCAGATAATTGTGACTTAAATCACGTTTTTATCTTAAATGCCCTTTAAAATTCCGCGCGCAGCCCCCATATGGAATTGGGCTCAAAGGGAGAGTGAGGCAAATCAATCGCGCAAGGTCTGCTCAGGATTGATTTGTCGCAATGATTGACACGATTCCGCTTGACGCTGCGTAAGGTTTTTGTAATTTTACAGGCAACCTTTTATTCACTAACAAATAGCTGGTGGAATATATGACTATCAAAGTAGGTATCAACGGTTTTGGCCGTATCGGTCGCATTGTTTTCCGTGCTGCTCAGAAACGTTCTGACATCGAGATCGTTGCAATCAACGACCTGTTAGACGCAGAGTACATGGCTTACATGCTGAAGTATGACTCCACTCACGGTCGTTTCGACGGTACCGTTGAAGTGAAAGACGGTCATCTGGTCGTTAACGGTAAAAAAATCCGTGTTACCGCTGAACGTGACCCGGCTAACCTGAAGTGGGACGAAGTTGGTGTTGACGTTGTTGCTGAAGCAACCGGTATCTTCCTGACCGACGAAACCGCTCGTAAACACATCACCGCTGGCGCGAAAAAAGTCGTTCTGACTGGCCCGTCCAAAGACAACACTCCGATGTTCGTTCGCGGCGCTAACTTCGAAACTTACGCTGGCCAGGACATCGTTTCCAACGCTTCCTGCACCACCAACTGCCTGGCACCGCTGGCTAAAGTTATCAACGACAACTTCGGTATCGTTGAAGGCCTGATGACCACCGTCCACGCTACCACCGCTACTCAGAAAACCGTTGATGGCCCGTCTCACAAAGACTGGCGCGGCGGCCGCGGCGCAGCTCAGAACATCATCCCGTCCTCTACCGGTGCTGCTAAAGCAGTAGGTAAAGTACTGCCAGAACTGAACGGCAAACTGACCGGTATGGCGTTCCGCGTTCCGACTCCGAACGTATCCGTTGTTGACCTGACCGTTCGTCTGGAAAAAGCAGCGTCCTACGAAGAAATCAAGAAAGCCATCAAAGCCGCTTCTGAAGGCGCAATGAAAGGCGTTCTGGGTTACACCGAAGACGACGTTGTTTCTACCGACTTCAACGGCGAAATTTGCACTTCCGTGTTCGATGCTAAAGCAGGTATCGCACTGAACGACAACTTCGTGAAACTGGTTTCCTGGTACGACAACGAAACTGGCTACTCCAACAAAGTTCTGGACCTGATTGCTCACATCTCCAAATAAGTTGAGATGAAAAAGTAATCTGTAAGAGCGACTTCGGTCGCTCTTTTTTTTGTCTGCAGAGATAGGATTGCACAATGATAAATAAAATTTTTGCTCTCCCGGTGAATGAAACCATTTCTCCCGTGATCTCCCGTCGCCAGCTGGACGACCTGGAGCTGATTGTCATCGACCATCCGCAGGTGAAAGCCTCTGTGGCGCTGCAGGGGGCGCACCTGCTCTCCTGGAAACCCGCCGGTGAAGAAGAAGTCCTGTGGCTGAGCAACAACACCCCGTTTAAACAGGGCGTCGCCCTGCGCGGCGGCGTGCCGATTTGCTGGCCCTGGTTTGGTCCTTCTTCGCAGCAGGGTCTGCCGTCGCACGGCTTTGCCCGCAATCTGCCATGGACCCTGGAAGGTCATGACGAAGACGACAGCGGCGTCATGTTGACCTTTGCGCTCCAGCACAGCGCCGAAACCATGAAGCTCTGGCCGCACGAATTCACCCTCTATGCCCGCTTTAAGCTGGGCAAGACCTGCGAAATCGAGCTGGAAGCCCACGGTGAATTCGAGACCACCTCTGCCCTGCATACCTACTTCAACGTCGGCGATATCGCGGCGGTGAAAGTGAGCGGTCTTGGCGAGCGCTATATCGATAAAGTGAAGAATGCCGAAGAAGGCGTCCTGAGCAATGGCGTGCAGACCTTCCCGGACCGCACCGACCGCGTCTATCTCAACGCCGACAGCTGCAGCGTGATCCATGACGATGCGCTTAATCGCACTATCGACGTCGTGCACCATCATCAGCACAACGTGGTGGCCTGGAACCCGGGCCCGGCGCTGTCCGTCAGCATGGGCGACATGCCGGACGATGGTTACAAAACCTTCGTTTGCGTCGAAACCTGCTGCGTGACCCAGCCGCAGAAAGCCAGCGAAGAGACCCCCTCTCGCCTGGCGCAGACCATCAGCCTGAAAAAACGCTAACAGCAAAAAGCCCCGTTTCAGACGGGGCTTTTTTCTTCGCTGGCTGAGGCGCTGATTAAACCATATCCAGCCGGGCTTTTCGCTGCGGTGGCGGATAGAGGCGATCCAGCTGCGCGAGCTCCTCCGCACTGAGGACGATATCGAGCGCGGCTGCATTCTGCACCACATGCTCAATACTGGCCGCTTTCGGGATCGCCAGCACTCCGGGATGACGAATCACCCAGGCGAGCAGCAGCTGCGCGACTGTCACCCCCCGCGCGTTAGCCATATTAATGATATCGCTATGCTGAAAAAGTCCATCGCGTAAGCGCCCCGCCTGCGCCAGCGGGCAGTAGGCCATCACCGGCAGAGTGTGCTGCTGGCACCAGGGCAAGAGATCGTATTCAATGCCCCGCGATGCGAGATGATAGAGTACCTGGTTAGTCGCGCAGCGTTCGCCACCCGCCGTCCGCCACAGCGCCTGCATATCATCGGTGTCCAGATTAGAGACGCCCCAGCGGCGGATCTTGCCCTCGGCCACCAGCCTCTCCATCGCCTCAACCGTCTCCTGCAGCGGGATATCCCCGCGCCAGTGCAGGAGATACATATCGAGATAGTCGGTCTGCAACCGGCGCAGGCTATCCTCACAGGCGCGACGCATCGCCGTTCCGCCGGCGTGCCAGGGATAGACTTTAGACACCAGCACCACGCGGTCGCGCAGGCCGCGGATCGCCTGCCCTACTACCTCTTCCGCCCCACCGTCGGCGTACATTTCCGCCGTGTCGATCACGGTCAGTCCATGATCGATGCCCGCACGCAGTGCAGCCACTTCCTGCGGACGCTGCGCCGCGTTTTCGCCCATATACCACGTGCCCAGCCCGATGGCCGGAACCGCCGCCTGCTCGCCAAAGCGTACTGTTTTTTTCACCGTCTCCTCCTCTTTAGCTTTCTGCACCACCATAAAGCAAAACAGGGCGTGAAGCCCTGTTTTGATGCATAAAGCGCACTGTAATGATGCACAATCAGAAGGTGTAGGTGATCCCGGTTGAGATCAGGCCGCTCCAGGATTTGTCCACCATCGGGCTGTCGGTAATTTCATCCGACAAGCGGGTGTAGCGCGCAATACCGTATACGCTCCAGTCGCCGAGGAACCGATAGTTAGCCGACAGCTCCAGATACGGGTTCCAGCTGCTGTCCGGATCGTAGCTGCGCATGCCGCTGCGACGGGACTCATGCTGCGAGACACCATAGTAGTATTCGTTCTGATTGTCGCTGTTCCACTCCACGCCAATGCCCGGCGTCAGCGTCAGGTTACCGTTGGTGTAGCGGTACAGCCAGGCGAGATCCCAGTTGATACCATTACTGTTATCCAGCGTATCGCCTGCAATCGTCGTGCGCAGGAAGCCATAGGGCGTGTTGTGGACATAAGACAGACCGGCCATCACGGTCGATTTACGTTTGTCCAGTTGACGCATTTGCGCGCTGTCGCTGTCGCCCGGCTTGAAGTACATCGGCGACCAGTAGGCCGTTATTGACAGCTTATCGTTGGTGTCATTCCACAGGTAGTAGCCCCCGCCCAGACCGTGGAACCAGAAGTTATCGCTCTCATAACTAATGACCGGCACCGGGTAGACATCCGCATCATACTGCTTATACGGATGCTCGACGATGCCCACGCCAGCCCCAAGAGTGAACTTCCCGTCGGCATGCGCCGCGCTGGCGGACGTCGCAATCAGCACGCCGAGTGCCAGAAGTTTGATTTTAGTCACAATCCATATTCCCGTTGTCAAATTATCAGCTCGTGCAGTTTACCGTCGTAGGCCTCATGCCTCAAATTCTTTACCCGACATGACACAAATCGTTCACTTTCCCACCCTTCTCTTACCATGAGGTGACAGCCCGGTGACAGCTTCGCGTCCTGGCGTGTCAAAAAGCGTCATTTTCAGGATGAGTTATTGATATGTCATTGAAATTGATTTTCTGCGGCATGCAAGATTTCTAAATGCATCTACGCTTAAATTTAGAAGGTGTAATTGCAGGGCACATTCACGCTACTCCACCCGCAACCTGGCATAAGGGTTGCTGGATATCTGGAGAGCGACGTTCAGCTTATGTCTTCCGGGGGCCCCCACTACTCATATGAACGGCTCTCAACCTGTGCTAAAAAACGAAAGGACGGCATGCCATGAATATATTCGATCACTATCGCCAGCGCTATGAAGCTGCCAAGGACGAAGAGTTCACACTGCAGGAGTTTCTTACCATCTGCCGGCAAGATCGCAGTGCCTATGCCAATGCGGCAGAACGTCTGTTGATGGCCATTGGTGAACCCGTCATGGTTGATACGGCTCTCGAGCCGCGGCTATCCCGTCTCTTTTCAAACCGGGTCATCGCACGCTATCCGGCCTTTGAAGAGTTTTACGGTATGGAAGACGCCATTGAGCAGATCGTTTCCTATCTCAAGCATGCCGCCCAGGGGCTGGAAGAGAAGAAACAGATCCTCTATCTGCTGGGGCCGGTGGGCGGTGGTAAATCGTCGCTGGCTGAACGGCTGAAAGCGTTGATGCAGCGCGTGCCCATCTATGTGCTGAGCGCCAACGGCGAGCGTAGCCCGGTCAACGATCACCCGCTGTGCCTGTTTAATCCGCAGGAGGATGCCCAGATCCTTCAGAAAGAGTATGGCGTGCCCACCCGCTACCTCGGCACCATCATGTCGCCGTGGGCGGCCAAGCGCCTGCACGAGTTTGGCGGCGATATTACTAAATTCCGCGTGGTCAAAGTCTGGCCATCGATTCTCGAGCAGGTCGCCATCGCCAAAACCGAACCCGGTGATGAAAACAACCAGGATATTTCGGCGCTGGTGGGTAAAGTGGATATCCGTAAACTGGAACACTATGCGCAAAACGACCCGGACGCTTATGGCTACTCCGGTGCGTTGTGCCGTGCCAACCAGGGGATTATGGAATTCGTCGAGATGTTTAAAGCGCCGATTAAGGTGCTACATCCGCTGCTGACCGCCACCCAGGAAGGGAACTACAACGGGACCGAAGGGATCTCTGCCCTGCCGTTTAACGGGATAATCCTCGCCCACTCCAACGAATCGGAATGGGTGACCTTCCGTAATAACAAGAACAATGAGGCCTTCCTCGACCGCGTCTATATCGTCAAGGTGCCTTATTGCCTGCGTATCTCCGAAGAGATCCGCATCTATGAAAAATTGCTCAACAGCAGCGAGCTGACCCACGCGCCGTGCGCCCCGGGCACCCTGGAAACGTTGGCGCGCTTCTCGATTCTGTCGCGCCTGAAAGAGCCGGAAAACTCAAGCATCTACTCGAAAATGCGGGTCTATGATGGCGAAAGCCTGAAAGATACCGACCCGAAAGCGAAATCCTATCAGGAGTATCGCGATTACGCCGGGGTGGATGAAGGGATGAACGGGCTCTCCACCCGTTTTGCCTTTAAGATCCTGTCACGGGTGTTTAACTTCGACCATGTCGAGGTGGCCGCCAACCCGGTGCATCTGTTCTATGTCCTGGAGCAGCAGATTGAGCGCGAACAGTTCCCACAGGAGAACGCCGAGCGCTACCTGGAGTTCCTCAAAGGCTATCTGATCCCGAAATACGCCGAGTTTATCGGCAAAGAGATCCAGACCGCTTACCTGGAATCCTACTCCGAGTACGGGCAGAACATTTTCGATCGCTATGTCACCTACGCCGACTTCTGGATCCAGGATCAGGAGTATCGCGATCCGGACACCGGGCAGCTGTTTGACCGTGAGTCGTTGAATGCGGAGCTGGAGAAAATTGAGAAGCCGGCCGGGATCAGCAACCCGAAAGACTTCCGTAACGAAATCGTCAACTTTGTGCTGCGCGCCAGAGCCAACAACAGCGGACGTAATCCGAACTGGACCAGCTACGAGAAACTGCGCACGGTTATCGAGAAGAAAATGTTCTCTAATACCGAGGAGCTGTTGCCGGTCATTTCGTTTAATGCCAAAACATCAACCGATGAGCAGAAAAAACACGACGACTTTGTCGACCGCATGATGGAAAAAGGCTACACCCGCAAACAGGTTCGCCTGCTCTGCGAGTGGTACCTGCGGGTTCGTAAATCGTCCTGATGCGTCAAGCCCGGCGGCACGCCGCCGGGTCAACTGCAGCTGAATGATGATAAGCAAAGTTGGCTAATGCAGTACAGGAGGGCATATGACCTGGTTCATAGACCGACGCCTGAACGGGAAAAACAAAAGCGCCGTCAATCGCCAGCGCTTTTTGCGCCGTTATAAGGCGCAGATTAAACAGTCGATTTCCGAGGCTATCAACAAGCGCTCGGTCACCGATATTGAGAGCGGAGAATCCGTCTCGATCCCGACGGACGATATCAACGAGCCGATGTTTCATCAGGGTCGCGGCGGCCTGCGCAACCGCGTCCACCCGGGCAACGATCATTTTGTGCAAAACGACCGGATTGAGCGCCCGCAGGGCGGTGGCGGCGGCGGTGGTGGCGGTCAGGGGCAAGCCAGCGCCGACGGCGAAGGGAAGGATGAGTTTGTCTTCCAGATTTCAAAAGATGAGTACCTGGATCTGTTATTTGAAGATCTCGCCCTGCCGAACCTGAAGAAGAATCAGCACCGGCAGTTGAACGAGTTTAAAACCCATCGCGCGGGCTTTACCTCGAATGGGGTGCCAGCCAACATCAGCGTGGTGCGTTCGCTGCAGAACTCGCTGGCCCGCCGTACGGCGATGACCGCCGGCAAGCGCCGTGAACTGCGCGCCCTGGAGGAGGATCTGGAGACCATCAGCCGCAGCGAACCGGTGCAGCTGCTGGAGGAGGAGCGCCTGCGCAAAGAGATTGCCGAGCTGCGCGCCAAAATTGAACGGGTGCCGTTTATCGACACCTTTGACTTACGCTACAAAAATTACGAAAAACGGCCGGAGCCCTCCAGCCAGGCAGTGATGTTCTGCCTGATGGACGTCTCAGGCTCGATGGACCAGGCCACCAAAGACATGGCCAAGCGCTTTTATATCCTGCTGTATCTGTTCCTCAGCCGGACCTATAAAAACGTCGATGTGGTCTATATCCGCCACCATACCCAGGCAAAAGAGGTGGATGAACACGAATTCTTCTATTCTCAGGAAACCGGCGGCACCATCGTCTCCAGCGCCCTGAAACTGATGGATGAAGTGGTGCAGGCCCGTTATGACCCGGCGCAGTGGAACATCTACGCCGCCCAGGCGTCGGATGGCGACAACTGGGCCGATGACTCCCCGCTGTGCCACGAACTGCTGGCGAAGAAAATTCTGCCGGTGGTGCGTTATTACAGCTACATCGAAATTACCCGCCGGGCGCATCAAACCCTGTGGCGCGAGTATGAACATCTGCAGGCGACCTTTGATAATTTCGCCATGCAGCATATTCGTGACCAGGAAGATATCTACCCGGTATTCCGCGAACTGTTTCACAAGCAGTCATCTAAAAGTGAAGCTTAATTAAATACTCAGCCAGTGAGTCGAGTGACTTGCTGGCTGTTTTCCTCAGACACAAGGCCCGATGGCACATCCATACATCATGTAAAACGGAAACAACGGAGCCAGGGCGACGGCGCCAAGCGAGCTAATCGTTTTGGTCTTATCATTGATTGATACCACAACGGGGTGCGCTAGCTGGTAGGCGGCGGCCAGATCTGACGCATCCGATGCAGTCCAAAATCCTGTCGCTTTAAACAACACCCCGAGGCGATCGTTATCAATCTGCACCGCATGATACTGATTCACCAGCTCGCTATGCTGCCCGGCATCCAGTTTGCGCTGATCCATCACCACCAGATATTCCGCCGTCACCTCATGTTGTTCCACGACAAAGTTAACCCGCACGCCGGAAGCCTGTTGGTGAAAGCGTTCATAAAAGGTCTGATAACGCTGATATTCCTGAGGCACACCGTCACGGACAAAGCGGTAACTGTATTTCGCTGAGCTGGCGACAATACCGGACGCTGAGGGTTTCACCGCCACAATAGTATCCGTAGGCGGTAAGTTTGGCGTGCTGGTACATCCTGCGAGCATTGCCACCACCACCAGCGATAAGACATATTTCATCATTTTCAGCCGTTCCTGTTCGCGATTTTCTCTATGACATCTGGCGTTTTTTTAACACTCCAGGTACAAATCCCTAACCCTGTGTATCATAACTGCCTAATCTGCTTCAAACATTCGCGCGATCGTCAGCGTTGAACTGTTTCTACTCTCAGGAGCCTGCTATGCCCCCTTTTTACCAATTGACGGCTACCCGCCTGCGCGGCCAGCCCCTCTCCATGTCTGACTATGCTGGCAAGGTGGTTCTGGTGGTGAATACGGCCAGCCATTGTGGCTTCACACCGCAATACGCTGGCCTGGAAGCGCTCTACAAAAAGTACGCGGCTCAGGGGCTGGTAGTGCTTGGTTTCCCCTGCAACCAGTTTGGTAAGCAGGAACCCGGCGGCGCGGATGAAATTGAGCAGACCTGTCACGTTAACTACGGCGTGAGCTTCCCGATGTTTGCGAAAGTGGACGTCAACGGCCCCGCCGCACACCCGCTGTTTCGTTATCTGAAACACGCGTTGCCCGGCGTGCTCGGCGGACGGATCAAGTGGAATTTCACCAAGTTCCTCATCGCTCGCGACGGCACACCCCTCACGCGTTTTGCGCCGTTCACGACGCCGGAGAAAATGGAGGACGCCATTGTCGCGGCCCTCACGCGCTGAGTGTTCCCGTCTTGCCACGTTCACCCACCGGTGACTGGCTGCCCATGCAAGGTAGAAGTCGATCGCACGCAGCCAGCAACCGTCTGTTGCTGGCCAATCTTCCTCCTGCCCGGTCATCAGCCTACAGCGGCGACACGGCCTCAACTTCATGCTGAAACACGTAGGGGTCGGAGAGGAGTTCGAATGCGTCGTCGTCCGGATAGGTGACCGCGACGTGATAGTCTTCGCCTGCGAAGGCTTTGACCGCCGCAAGATCCTGCCAGTAGGTGGCGAGAAAGAAATGCGCCCATTCGCCCTGGTTTTCCTGGCGCACCAGCGCGCCTCTGTTGCCGGGGATACCCCGGGCGTGTTCCACGCCGGTCAGCTCAAGGTGGCGGGCAAACCCCTCGGCATGTTGCAATGGCACACAGCCGTGCCAGGTCCTGACAATCATTTGCATTCTCCTGTGGTAATAAACGTCTCACCTTAACATCAGAAACCACCTGTAGGGGAGCGTCGAGATACCGCGCACGGCTCTGAATCCGGTGGCACCTCGCCCTCTGCCCCCGCGGTTATCTCCGGCAGTCGCGCCTCAATCAAAGCGATCACGCTTCTGACCCGTGGCGGAATAAAACGCGCATCGGGATAGACGGCATACAGGAAGCGGTCCGGTAATCGCCAGTCAGCCAGGATCGGCACCAGCCTTCCAGCCCTGAGGGCCCTGGCCGCCAGCGGTCGCTGCATCCCTCCGATGCCGATACCGGATTCCAGCGCCTGCAACAGCGCATCGCTGGTGTTGGCCCGAAAAACGGTCTTAACCTGCACGTCTCTCGTCTCGTCTGCGGAAATTATCCGCAGCGGAGCATCAAGCGGGATGCCGCTAAACCGAACGTGTGGATACTCCGCCAGGTCGTCCACGGACTGGACGGCGTAATGACCTGGTGCCGCAAAGAGCGCCGTTTCAATCCGCGCCAGAACCCGCGCAGCATGGGATGGCGGCGGCTCATGGCCGAGACGCAGCGCCACATCCACCCCTTCGGTAACCAGATCGGCGATCCGATCGTCGAGCGACAGCATCAGGTGCAGTTCAGGATACTGTTTTTGCAGCGCCAGCAGATGCGGCAGCAGAAGACTGCCAAGACCGCTTGGCAACTGGACATGCACCCGCCCCTGAAACTGAGGCTCCGCCGGGTTGAGCCGCCTTTCCGCCTCCTGCATGGCGTTCAGCACCCGCTGCATATCACGCCGGTAATGTTCACCCTGTTCAGTGAGCATCATGGCCCGCGTCGTACGATGGAGTAATACCACGCCAAGCTCCTGTTCGAGCGCGGCGATTTGCTGACTGACGGCAGATTGCTTCATCCCGAGCTGCCGGGCGGCTGCGGAAAATGAGCCGGCTTCGGCAACGCGCAGAAAGGTGGCGATGGCGGTGAGCTTATTATTCATTTCATGATTCTGCTGATAAGTGTCATCCGTTTCATGGGATAGGTGGCAAAAAAATAATCTAGCACACTGTGTCGGTCACCTTCCCAGGAGAAACACCATGAACAAGACATCCTCTCAGGTCGCACTGGTCGCTGGCAGCAGCGGCATCGTTGGTCGCCAGCTGGTCAACACCCTGTTACATCGTGGATGGGAGGTTATCGGCCTCAGCCACCGCGCCCTGTCGCAACCGGAGGCGATCCCGATGATTCACGTCGATTTACGCGATGCCCGGCACAGTGCGCAAGCGCTCCAGCCGCTGTCCACCGTGACCCACATTTTTTACAGTGCCTGGATGAATGCCGGAAACTGGAGCGAAATGGTGGAACCGAACGTTACCATGCTGCGTCATCTGGTCAGCCACGTCGAACAAAACGCCCCGCTGCAGGCGGTCAGCCTGATGCAGGGGTATAAAGTGTATGGCGCCCATCTTGGCCCCTTTAAAACCCCGGCGCGGGAAAGCGACCCCGGCGTACCCGGGGCTGAATTTAACGCCGCTCAACTTGCGTGGCTCCGCCACTTTCAACAAGGCAAAACCTGGCACTGGAGCGCTATCAGGCCCGGCGTGGTGGGCAGCCCGGTGCCGGGTAACGCCATGAATCTTGCGTTAAGCATCGCGCTGTACGCGTCACTGTGCAAAGCCCTGGGTTTACCGCTGCGCTTTCCCGGCACGTTAACCACCTGGCACAGCATTGTCGATCATACTGACGCCGACCTGCTGGCGGAGGCCACGCTGTGGGCCGCCACCTCACCGGCGGGGGAGAACGAGGCCTTCAACGTCAATAATGGTGATATCTGGCGCTGGTGCGAGCTGTGGCCGCGCATCGCGCAGTGGTTTGAACTGGAATGCGCCCCGCCGGTCCGGCTCTCATTTCATCAGTTATTCAGTGACTACCGTGCCGTCTGGCGCGAGCTGGCCGCAGAGCGGTTGGTGGAAACGGACATTCTGCGCCTGAGCGACGGTCAGTTTGCCGATTTCGTGTTCGGCTGGCAGTACGACATGTTTGGCGATGGCAGTAAACTGCGCCGGGCTGGCTTCCAGCGGATGCAGGCCACAGACGAGATGTTTTTCAGCCTGTTTTCGCAGCTGAGAACGGCGCGGGTGATCCCCTGAGCGTCAGCGTCAGGGCAACGCCAGCCGATCTTGATGGTCCGCAAAGAGGGTGATGAGATGGTCGGCGATAACCCGCACGCGTCTGGACCCGGCCAGGTCGGAATGCATCACCAGCCAAAGTGTCTGATCCGCACCGATCTCCGGCTGCAGGCACTGCAGCCCGTTGGCCCGCGCCATAAAGTGCGGCAGGACGCCCAGTCCAAGTCCCGCTGATACCGCGGAAACCTGGGCCACGAGCGTATTGGCTTCGACTTTACACGGTCGCCCTCGCAGGGTGCGCGTGATCCATTGGGCGGCCGGCAGGTGCTGGTGAGTCTCCGGCCACCCTACAAAGTCCGCCTCGCTCAGCGACTGGCCGTCCGCACCGGCCAGGTAGCCGGCGGCGCCATAGACGCCAAACCCCACCGTCCCCAGCCGCTTTAAGGTCAAATGCCCGGCGTCAGGCTTAACCATGCGGATCGCCAGATCGGCATCCCGACGGTGCAGGTTCACCGGCTGCACACCGCTCAGCACCTCCACCCGCAGGTCAGGATAGTGGTCCAGGAGCCCTTTCAGGGACGGCAAAATAAAATGCGTGGCCAGGTTATCCGAGGTGGCCAGGCGGACAACCCCGGCGACATGCCCCTGCAGTTGCGCCGCCTCGCCGAACGCCAGGCCTGCGTATTCCAGCGCCTCCGCCCGCGCGAGCAGGGCTTCGCCATCGTCGGTCAGGCGATAGCCGCTCTGATGGCGGCTAAAAAGCGGGACTTTCAGCGACTGTTCCAGCCTATCCAGCCTGCGGGACACCGTGGCAATCCCCATGTTCATCTTGTCGGCGGCGCCGCTTAGCGTTCCCGCCCGGGCGATGGCGAGGAATATGCGCGCATCGTCCCAGTTAAACTCTGCCGTCATCTCTTTTCCATTTATGGAAAACGGATCTCCGTTTTCTGCTCTTTTTTATCATTTTCGCAGGGATGATACTGCACGCCACTCGCGGAGACAAACTGGCCATCCGATCGCCGGTTCTCTCCTCACCTGAACGTCCGTGCACCATGCGCGGCCTCCCCCTCTTAGGATACGCCTGACATGAAAGAGATTGCTTTACCCCTTAACCCAACCCCGACGCGCGTCTGGATAGCCGTCATTGCGCTCGGGATCTGCGCCTTTTCGATCGTCACCAGCGAACTGGCGCCGGTGGGCATGCTCAGCGCCCTGGCGGCGGATTTTCACCAGACGGAATCCAGCATGGGCCTTGCCGTCACCGCCTACGGCTGGGTGGGCGCCCTGGCGGCCCTCCTTTCCGGCGCGATGCCGGCGCGTATTTCACGCAAGGCGCTGCTGGTCGGGCTCATGCTGACCCTGGCGCTTTCCTGCCTCGCCGCGACCCGGTCTTATTCCATGTTCGCCCTGATGAGCGCTCGCATGATTGGCGCCCTGGCGCATGGCGCCTTCTGGGCCTTAATTGGCATCGTCGCCGCGCAGCTGGTCCCGCCGCACCGGCTGGGGCTGGCTACGGCGATCGTTTTTGGCGGTGTGTCAGCGGCCAGCGTGGTGGGGGTACCGCTGGCGAGCTTTATCGCCATCCACATGGGCTGGCGACACGCGTTTTTGGCGGTGGCCTTGTTATCACTGGCAGCAGCGGCAGTGCTATGCTCGACGCTGCCCGCGCTGGCCGCGCCCACCCCGGTCAGGCTGGGTGTTTATCGCGATATCTTCCGTAATCCGCTGCTGTGGGGTCTGTATGGCGCCACAGCCTGCATCATTACCGCTCACTTTGCCGCCTTCACCTATGTTGAACCGCTGCTGATAACACTGCAGGGAGTACCCGCGACCGCCCTCTCCGGCCTGCTGCTGTTATCAGGGGTTTCCGGGCTGGTGGGTAACGTTATCGCCGGTAAGCTTATCGATCGTCATCTGAAGGGGCTTATTTTTGCTTCACTGCTGCTGAGCGGGGGCGCGCTGGCGATCCTCGGCACCGGACGACTTGCGCCCCTGCCTTTCTGTTTTAGCGGGCTGCTGTTAGCCCTGTGGGGCGCCGGTATCGCGATTGTGTTCGTCGGCTTACAGACCTGGCTGCTGCGCAGCGCAGGCGCGGTCGCCCAGCCGGCGTCAGCCATTTACGTGGCTATTTTTAATGCCGCCATCGGCACCGGGGCGCTTGTCGGCGGCCAGCTGATCGCCACCGCGGGCTTGTCAGGCATGGCGTGGCTGGCGGCGGGGATCATGGCGTGCAGTACGCTGCTGATCGCCCTGCTGAAAGCGCCCTCAGACCGCTAAAGGCTGCCCTGTAAAACCGCGTTTTCACGATCCAGGGTGAAGACCTGCCACGCGACCTGGGTCGTGCTCAGGGTAAAAATGGCCGTCGCCAGCGTATTTTCGTCATCCGGATCTTCCGCAGACAGCCGGTAAATCGGTAACAGCGGATCATGCTGGTCGGAGAGCATCGCTTTCGCTGTTACCCCATCCAGCGACGGGTTCGTCGCCAGCCACGCGTCCAGGCGCTGCTGGCGTGAGCCGGAGCTCCCGGTCACGATCTGTTCAATGGTCTCAAGCTGGGGATGGATCAGATGGTTGGCATGCCCAAAGGTGGCGGTCAGCTGACGCACTGAGCTGCCGGAGCCGGTAGCTTCAACGCTAAACAGACGGCTATCGCCCATTTGACCCAGCGTGTGGTGAAACGCGCCCGCGCGCGATGTCGCGGTCAGCAGGGTAATGGCGTCATCTAACGTGGTGGCATTCAGCGATGCGCGGGCCAGTATCTGGCGCGGCATCCCCTCCGGACGATGCACGGCACGAATATTGTTGACCGTATTGACTATCCCCTTCTCATTCACCGCGAAGGTGTGCCCGCACAGGGAGCCGGGGTAGGCGAAGCTGGTGAAGGCGAGGCCCACATCCGGTGTCACGTGGACGATGGCGCAGTCACCGCGCAGCTGCGGGAAGCCATCTTCATTATGCGCAATAATTAACTCGCCCTCAGCGCTTATCCCCGCCAGGGTAGTGCAGCCATCCGACGTCGAACGCACCAGATCGCCGCGACAGTTCCAGGCAAACACCTCATCCACCGGCGCCTGCAGCCCCTCCGCCATACCCTCCAGTTCCTGCCAGATCAGCGGGAACTGAGCCAGCACGGCTGCGCGCATGCGCTGGGTTTGTTCCGCCGTTTTCATGGCGGTGACGGTTTGCCAAAGCGCCGTTTGCCTGATTTTAGTATGCCAGGCCTCACGGCCAAACGCGCCAAGCTGCTGACCGACCGCATAGGCGGAACCACGGATTGCGATTGTTTTCATATTGTCATCATTCACTTATGTTCAGGATACGTGTTGCAAAAACTCTTGCAGACGCGGATTGCTGCTGGCAGTGAGCAGCACCTCAGGTGAACCATCTTCGGCAATGGTGCCGCCATCAATAAAGATCAACCGGGAAGCCACCTCTCTGGCAAAGCCAATCTCATGGGTCACAATCACCATCGTCATGCCCTCTTCGGCCAGCGAGCGCATGACCTTTAACACCTCATGCCGCAGTTCGGGATCGAGGGCGGATGTTGGTTCATCAAATAACATCATTTTGGGTTTTACCGCCAGGGCACGAGCTATCGCCACGCGTTGCTGCTGCCCCCCAGAGAGCTCTGCCGGATAGTGGTTGGCGCGTTCACGCAGACCCACGCGGTCCAGCAACGCCAGCGCCTGCTCCCGCGCCGCGGCCTTACTCTGCTTACGCACGCGAACCGGACCGAACATGACATTCTCAAGGGCGGTCAGATGCGGGAACAAATGAAACTGTTGAAACACCATACCGGCTTCGCGGCGAATATCACACTCATTCGCGTGCGGATCCGTAATATGCATGCCCGCCACCAGCAGCGTTCCCGAGGAGATCTCCTCCAGTTTGTTAATGCAGCGTAACAGGGTCGATTTGCCCGAGCCGGAGGGGCCAATGATCACCACCACCTCGCCCGCTTCAATCTTTAAATTGATATCGTGCAGCACCTGAGTGGCGCCGAAGTTTTTCGCCACCGCGCTAAATTCAACCATGCTCATAAAATATGGATCCTTTTCTCAAGTTGTTTCAGCAGGAAGCTCAGGCACAATGTCAAAAACAGATAAATCATCGCCACCGCCGTCCACACCTCCAGCGCCCGAAAGTTACCGGCAATAATCTCTTGTCCCTGGCGGGTTAATTCTGCCACGCCAATCACAATAAATAGCGATGTATCTTTTATACTGATAATCCATTGATTGCCTAACGCCGGGATCATTCGCCGAAAAGCCAGCGGCATAATGACATGTAATAGGGTGCTGCGTGGCGATAACCCCATCGCCAGGCTGGCTTCTTTAAAACCTTTATTGATCGACAGAATCGCGCCTCGGGTGATCTCGGCTATATAAGCGCCGGAGTTAATCACAATGGTAATAATTGCGGCAGGAACCGGGTCAATACGCACCGGCAACACCATCGGCAGGGCGAAGTAGATAAACATCACCTGCACCATGATCGGCGTTCCACGAATTAATTCCACAAACACCAGCGATACCGTTTTTGATATTTTACCCCCTAATGCGCGGCAGGTACCCGCCAGCAAGCCAATGACTAACCCACCTAACAAACCGGACAAAGATATAATCAGCGTCAGCTGCAAGCCCTGCATCAGCAGCGGTAAAGCATCCCAAATATAGCGACTGTCAAAATTCATCATTCTACCCGTCAAGAAGAAATGAGGCCGGATCGCTCCGACCTGGCAGGGTTATTTCGGCTGCTTAGCAAACCATTTAACGTAAATCTTGTCGTAGGTACCATCGGCACGCAGCGCCTGCAGAGCCTGGTTCACTTTTGGCGTCAGGCTGCTGTTTTTCTGCATCGCAAAGCCATATTGCTGTGGCAGAATGCTGTCCGTCTCACCGGTGGATTTGACCTTGCCATTACCCGCCGTCTTCACGTAGTAAAGGACATTCGGCGAATCGTGAACGACGGCATCGAGATTGCCGGCCTGCAGATCAAGGTAGGCGTTATCGATGTTCGGGAACTCGATATAATTCGCTTTATATTTGCTTTTCATAAAGCTGGCCGCCGCCGTCCCCTGCTTAAGGCCAACTTTTTTCCCGGTCAAATCACTGAATTTGGCAATGGAATTATCAGTACTTTTCACGGCTATTAACAGGTCGGCATTATAATACCCATCACTGAAATCCACGACCTGTTTACGCGCATCGGTAATGGTTATGCCGGCCATCGCCACGTCCAGATTACGCGACTGCAGTCCGGGGATGAGGCCGCCGAAATCCATCGGCCTTAATTCGTAGCTGATATGCATTTTCTTTGCGATAGCGTCCCACAAATCGATATCAAAGCCGACATATTTATCACCTTGTTTAAATTCAAAAGGGACAAAAGCGGTATCCACGCCCACCGTTATTTTGTCCTGGGCTGCTGTCACAAAACTGGCAGAACAAATAACCAAAGCCAGCGTCAGTTTTAATTTATTAAATAGTCCAGTCATAATTACCCTCAGCGTCAATGAAATGGCATGCAACGAATATCAGCCTGCGATATATATCGCCGGAAGAACCAATAACAACACTTGATATGCAGGGCGCATTATTATGCGCCCGAATGAAAAGGCTAACTTATTCAGAAAATAGAGAGTCGGTGGTATCCGGTACGGGCGTCTGGGCGCTGTTCATCACCATGGAGAGAAAACTGTAATAACCGTTTATCCCAATCAGATCCACCACGCCCTTCTCACCCCATAAATCAACGGCTTGTTGCCAGGTGCTATCACTCACCTTTTGCTGTTGATGCAGTTGCTGACAGAAGTCATAGATCACCTGCTCATCGGGCCGGAGATCGTCTGGCAGACGCTGTTGCTTAATCGCCTGCACCGCCGCGGCAGAGATGCCCTTCTCACGTGCTATAGGCGCATGGATCGCCCACTCTACCGGCTGTGACCAGTGCCGTGCGGTCAGCAAAATCGCCAGTTCAGAAAGACGCTGACCCAGCGCGCTGCGATAACGTAAATACTCCCCCATACGCTGGGCATGCGCCATCAGCTCGGGACTACGCAGCAGCGGCTCAAAAGGCGGCAGTAAGGCGCCGCGCGGCCCATTGATGATCTCTTCCGCTAACTGACGTTGCTGCTCGTCCCATTCCTGTTCCGCCAGGGGCGGTAAACGATTGATCATAATTTCCCCGTCTCTTCGCGGATCACGCTGTTCAGCGTATCGACCACAAAGTCGATCTGCGCCGGGGTGATGATAAACGGCGGCGCGATCAGGATGTGATCGCCATACTGACCATCGATCGTGCCGCCCATGGGATAGACCATCAACCCACGCGCCATACAATTTGCTTTGATCGCAGCATGCAGCTTCAGGGCAGGGTCGAACGGGGTTTTGTTGTCTTTATCGCGCACCAGCTCGACGCCGGCAAACAGGCCGCGTCCGCGCGTATCGCCGACATGCGGTAACTCACCCAGCACCTCGCGCAGGGCCTGTTGCAGATAGGCACCCTGCTGTTTGACGGCAGCCAGTAAATTATCGCGCGCAATCACCTGCTGCACCGCCAGAGCTGCCGACGCGGCAGTAGCATGACAAATGTAAGTGTGACCATGCTGGAACAACCCGCTGCCCGCCTTCAGCGCGGAAACAATGGTCTCACTCGCCAGTACCGCCCCGATCGGCTGATAACCCCCGCCGAGTCCCTTGGCGATGGTCACTAAATCAGGCACCACGTCGTCTTGCTCAAACGCGTGCAGCGTCCCGGTCCGCCCCATACCGCACATGACCTCATCGGCGATATACAGGATGCCGTATTTATCGCACAGGCGGCGCACCCCCTTCAGATAGCCCGGCGTCGGCGGCGTGGCCCCCGTCGTCGCCCCCACTACGGTTTCCGCACAGAAACCGATAATCGTTTCCGGGCCGGCCTCAAGGATGGCTTGCTCCAGCTCATTAAGCAGACGTTCGGTATACTGTTGCTGGGTCTCGTCAGCCCGGCGATCGCGGTACTCATTGCAGGCTGAGACGCGGATAACATCCATTAATAAGGGGGCAAACTGGCGACGGCGCCATTCGTTACCACCCACCGCCAGCGCGCCCAACGTATTGCCGTGATAGCTCTGTTTACGGGCGATAAATCGGGTGCGCGATGGCTGGCCGATCTCCACAAAGTACTGCCGCGCCATCTTCAGCGCCGTCTCTATTGCCTCGGATCCGCCCGAGACAAAGTAGGCATAGTTAAGCTCGCCGGGTGCCGTGCGGGTGAGATGGTCGGCCAGCTGCTCTACAACATCACTGGTAAAGAAACTGGTATGCGCATAGGCCAGCTGATCGATCTGGCGGTGCATCGCCGCCAGCACATCAGGGTGTGCGTGTCCGAGGCAGGAAACCGCCGCCCCGCCGCAGGCATCAAGATACGGTTTTCCCTGGGCATCAAAGATATAGGCCCCCTGGGCACGGGAGGCCACGATCGGCGTGCTACGCAGGCTGCGGTGAATGACATGACTCATACTGGGTTCTGCTCCTGAATCCGCTACATTAATTGAGCGTATCTTGCAGGATCCATTTGGATCACGTCAACGAAATAAAGATATGAATGCATCCGTTATTCTTATACCAGATACATTTGAATCATTTATCAGGATTTACCGGGGATCACATAGGCGCCAGAATCGATAAGATAGCGTTCGGCACTTTCAATTTTACTCACCGCCTCACGGCCGTGGCGCACCACCAGCATCGCCAGTAAACACTCTGCCAGCCCCATGCCGGAGACCACGGAAGGGAAAAATGATGGACTGTCGATGGAAAACAGCAGCGTGCAGTCTGCCGCCTGCGCTAAAGGGGAAACCGGCGAGTCGGTGATGGCGAGGATCTTCGCCCCTGCCTGCCGGGCTGCCTGTAAAACATCCAGTGATTCGCGTGAATAGGGCGCAAAGCTGGTGAGTAAGACGCAATCCCGGCTGGTCAGTTCGCGGGTGAAAACTTCGATATTGCTGGCCAGGCCGTCGATTAACGATACCTGCCGGTTGAACAGTCGATAGACATAAAACAGCGACCACGCGATCGGAAAGCTGGCGCGGAATCCGCAGATATAGACATTCTCCGCGCTATCGAGCAAGGTCACCGCCTGCTCCATCTCCTGCGCATTTTCGTTTTGCGTAAAGGTCAGATTCGCCTGATGCGCCTGAAAAACCTCTTTATACAGCTGCGTTTGCGTCCCGCGGGCCATCATTTTTTCCGCTTTTGATACGTATGTATCATTGCGCAGCCCCAGGTCGTCAATGAAATCGCTTTTCAGCTCGCTCCAGCCGCGGTAGCCCAGCCGCTGCGCCAGACGCAGCAGCGTCGCCGGTTTTACCCCAGCTTCCGCCGCGAAGGCACGCATCGATAACACCACCAGTTGGCTGGCATTTTGCAGTGAGAACTCGGCGGCGCGTTGCAGCTCGGGTGACAACCCGCCGAATTCATTAATGATTTTTTCCCTGAGATTCATGGCAGCTACTTACTGGTTTTAAGTGAAAGCTATCTAATCATATTTGAGATCAAGACTCTATAGGTGGCTAACGACCTCGCGGGTCACATCCGTCCCCCCTTCTCGTTGCTGGCGTGCTTTACTTCAAATATGGCGTAAGAGGAATGTCACTGGCCGGTGGGAAAAGGTATGCTCTTATCAGGGGGCGTTGCACATCAAAGCCCTGTTCACTGCTGGAAATCTCACCATGGCACGCAACCGCACTTTTTCTCTCAATCTCCGTTGGCGAGCGCTGCTCAAAGACGCAGGGATGGAGCCTGAACATCTCCTCCGCCAGGCCAATTTGCCGGACGACACCTTTTCAGACATCAATCGCGGTCTGACTACCGATGAGTATCTGCGTTTCTGGCGCGTGCTAGAAAAAGAAAGCGACGACCAGGCCTTTCCTTTGCCTTTTGTAGAAAGGGTCTCTGCGGAAGTGTTTGATCCCCCGCTGTTCGCCGCCTTGTGTAGTACCCACATGATGCAGGCGGTCCAGCGGCTGGCCAAGTATAAACTGCTTATTGCCCCCATGGTGCTGGAGACGACGGTCGTGCAGAACGGCACGCTGACAGTGTCTCCGCGCTGGCTGGGAGCAACAGAAATCCCTGCCTCTCTGGAAGTGGCGGAACTGGCATTTTTACTTCGCCTGAACCGACTGGCCACCCGCGAACCGGTTCAGGCCGTGAAAGTGACGCTCTCACAGCCCCTCACCCGCCAGCAGACCCACCACTTTTCAGCCTTCTTCGGCACGACCATACAGCGTGGAAAGCGGGCGACCATCAGCTTTGCCGCCGCTGATGCCCTGCGGCCCTTTTTGACGGTGAACGAGGGTATGTGGCAGGTCTTTGAGCCGGAGCTGCAGCGTCGTCTCAGCCAGCTTAGCGATCAGGCCTCAACGGCTGAACGTGTTCATGCAGTTCTGCTGGAGCTTCTGCCGGGCAACGACGCCTCTATCGACAATACGGCGCAACGTCTGGGAATGAGTAAACGCACCCTGCAGCGCAGGCTGGAGCAGGAGGGAGAGAATTATCGCGCCCTTGTTCACGCTTGTCGCGAAGCGCTGGCTCGCCACTATCTTCTCAATACCACGCTTTCCGGTTATGAGATCGCCTTTCTGCTCGGTTTTGAAGATCCGAATTCCTTCTACCGGGCTTTTATGGCGTGGACCGGCCAGACGCCAGAAACCCTCAGAGACATGATGCGCCTCAACTAAGCGCGCGTCATGGCGCGCTTTGCCAGTATTGTGGCGCACCGTGCCAGCGACACCGCGCCTGACAGCAGGCACACTCGGCGCAGTCTACTTGCCGAGGTGCTTATGTTTATTCAGGAAAATAAAACCGCGCTGGTCACCGGCGCATCGTCAGGGATGGGGAAAGCCATTGCCCGTCGTCTTATCCAGGAGGGTTACCAGGTTTACGTTGCTGCCCGGCAACTCGGGAAAATGGACGATCTGGCTTCGCTAGGGGCCCAATGCCTGCAGATGGATCTCTCACGGCAGGACGATCGGCTGGCGGTCGTGAACACCATTCTGTCTCAGACCGGAGGGGTCGATGTACTGGTCAATAATGCCGGTTTTGGCCTGTATGGCCCGGTCGAAGAGATCGGTATCGATGAGGCTCGCTACCAGTTTGAGGTCAATCTCTTCGGCGCGGCGCATCTCACGCAACTACTGCTTCCCGCGATGCGCGCCCGCCGTCGCGGATATATTGTCAATATCTCTTCCATGGGTGGCAAGATGTATAGCGTCCTCGGCGCATGGTACCACGCCACCAAACATGCACTTGAGGGATGGTCAGACTGCCTGCGGCTGGAAGTTGCCGACTTCGGCATCAAGGTGGTTATCATCGAACCTGGAGTGATTGAAACCGGCTTCGGCGATGCGGCCAGTGAAAGTATTGTCAAACGTTCGGCCACAGGACCGTATGGTCAGTTGGTAAAAGGGGTCGCCCTGTCGATCCAAAAAACGTACGGCCATGGCACCGGCAGCGACCCGCAGACGATCGCCGAGGTGGTCCTGGTCGCGGTGAATGCCTCAAATCCACGCCCCCGTTATGCCGTCGGTAAGTATGCCAAATTGCTTATCCGGATGCGTGTCTGGCTGGGCGACCGTCTTTTCGATCGTATTATCCTCAGCCAGATGCGCTGAGGTCATGTTCTGCTCACTTTCGCCTCGCGCTGGAGGGGGATGACTCTCCCAGCCAGTCGATAAAAAACGCCATAAACGCCGATACCTGCGGCGGCTGCAGCTTTCGCTGGGGAAAGACAAACTGCAGCCCGACCTCCTTACGGTCTAAGGGGCTGAATCCGGTGAAGCGCTCGGCAAACAGCACCTGAAGCCGTCCCTCCTCGACATCCCTCTTCACATCCCACCATGATTTACCGGCGATCCCCGCCCCGCTGAGCGCCCACTGCCGCAGCAGTGCCCCATCGTCGCAGACCATCGCCGGTGTCACCCGCACGACGCGCTCCTTTCCCGCCTCCTCAAAGCGCCATTCATTCATCACCACACCGTGCCGCTCCAGCGCCAGGCAGCGGTGATGGTGCAACTCGTCGAGGGCGGCAGGCGTTCCGTGAGTGGCAAGATAAGCCTCCGAAGCCACCAGCACCCGGTGGTTGGGGCGGATATGGCGGATCGCCAAACTACTGTCTGGCAGGTTACCGACGCGAATACTCATATCCAGCCGGTTGGCGACCAGATCCTCCACGCGCTCCCCTAAGAACACGGAAAACGTGACCTCGGGGTGACGGCGGGAAAAGTCGACGATGGCCGGGCTAAGATACTGTCGGCCAAAGTCGGAGGGGGCGGAAAGACGAATATTGCCGCTCAGCACGCCTTCCTTTTGCGTCAGCAACGATTCGGCGTGGCGGGCCTCCTCCAGTACGCGCCGCGCGGCATGATAAAAATCTTCCCCCGCCCTGGTCAGGGTGATAGCGCGCGTGGAACGATGGAACAGGCGGGTCTGGTAACGCTCTTCCATCGCCTTCAGGCGGGCCGTCATGGTGGCCGGTGAGAGCGATAACCGTCTGCCGGCGGCGGAGAGTCCCCCCGCCTCGGCGACAGCCACCAGCAGCGCCATATCTTCCAGCTTGCCCATTTTTCGTATTTCCTGAAAAGTGAATCTGTTTTTAGCCTAATTATCAAAATCAGATCCCGACTGTAAAGTGATTTTCATTCCACTCGCAAGGGACACCCGTATGAACAGCCTCTCACTTTTCGATCGTTACCGCATCGGCACGCTGCCATTGAAAAACCGCATCGTCATGGCTCCCATGACCCGGGCGCGCGCCCTGCAGCCCGGAAATATCCCCTCCGCGCTGATGGCAGAATATTACCGCCAGCGCGCCAGCGCCGGATTGACCGTCACGGAGGCGACGCAAATCTCTCCTGAGGGACAGGGATACTCCTGGACGCCTGGCCTGCATTCCGCTGAGCAGATTGCCGGCTGGCAGTTGACGACCGGGGCCGTTCACCAGGCTGGCGGCGTTATTTTTTCTCAGCTCTGGCACGTGGGGCGGATGTCGCACGCTCGTTTTCATGCGGATGGGCAACCCGTGGCCCCGTCGGCGCTGGCGCCGGACGCCCAGGTATGGGTGGTGGATGAGCAAGGCCGGGGCCAGATGGTGGACTGCCCTCCACCGCGGGCGCTCTCCCGGTCGGATATCCAGCGTATTGTCGCCGATTACCGTCAGGCGGCGCGCAATGCGATAGCGGCGGGGTTTGACGGCGTGGAAGTGCACGGCGGCAATGGCTATCTGATCGACCAGTTCCTGCGGCGTACCGCCAACCAGCGTACTGATGAGTACGGCGGTAGCCTGAGCAACCGGATCCGTTTTGCCCAGGAGGTGCTGACCGCCATCGGCGACGTTATTGGCCGCGAGCGGACGGGCATCCGCCTTTCCCCCTACATTACCCAGCGCGGGATGAACGACCCGCAAGTGATCGACGCCATCCTTGCCCTGGCGGCCTGGTGCGAACAGCAGGGTATCGCCTTTATCCACCTGGCGGAGGCGGACTGGGACGATGCGCCAGCCGTTCCCCAGCACTTTCGTGACACGCTGCGCGCGACCTTCAGCGGCACCCTGATCGTGGCCGGCAATTACGATCAGCAAAAGGCGGAACGTATCCTCACCGCCGGTTTCGCCGACCTGGTGGCTTTCGGCCGCCCGTTTATTGCTAATCCTGACCTGCCGCAGCGGCTTCAGCACCGCTGGCCGCTGGCGACCGTCAGCGATCCCGCCACGCTGTTTGGCGGGACAGAGGTGGGCTATACCGACTATCCCTTCTATACGGAGCATAAAGAGTGAAAATGACCCGCAAAATGTTACCTGCCAGCCTTGGTGTCGCTGTTGTCTGCGCGCAGGCCAGACACGGCATCACGCTGCGGCGCTGCGCCACAGCGCTGCTGCTTGCCGGGATATCCGGCTCCGCGTTTTCAGCCCCGCAGGGTTTGCTGAAGCCAGCCCAGCTCATCGTTGACAGCGGCCTTCCCCCTGCCACACGCGCCGCCAATGAATATGTCGCCAGACAATACGCCACGTTCTGGAATACCGGTGATGAAGCGCTGGCCCGGGCGGCGCTGGCGGGGAATTTTATCGATAAAACGCCCCCGGAAGGGCGCCGACAAGGGCCGGAAGGCGCGATCCTCGCCTCCAGAGCATTTCGTCAGGCGGTGCCGGATTTACGCTGTGATGTCGAACAAATGATTGTGGCCGGTGACCGGGTGGTCTCACACTTACATTTTCATGGCCACTTTACCGGGACCTTCGGCACCCGGAAGGGTAAGGGACAAAATATCGATTTTATTGCCACCGATATCTATCAGATCAGCGGCGGTAAAATTGCCGCCAACTGGCATATTGAAGATAACCTGACGCTGATGAAACAGCTGGGCGCGCAATAAGCTGCCCACCCGGACGGTGAGTAAGCGATCGCCATAACCACGAGCCGCCCCGGTATCCGCCGGGGTAGCTCTCCTGGCGACAGACTGTGCTTAGATTTGCGCCATTCCGCCGTCGACATAGATCTCTGCGGCGTTAATAAAGCTCGACTCGTCAGACGCTAAAAATACCACCGTCCTGCCAATCTCCTCCGGCTCGCCCAGCCGCCCGAGCGGTACGCTGGCGGCCAGGGCGTCGAACAAGCCCTGGCGGTCCGCCTCCGCAACCAGTCCTCCCAGACCCGGGGTACGCACCGGCCCCGGGCTGACGACATTGATGCGGATCCCGCGATCGTTCACCTCCAGCGCCCAGGAGCGCGCCAGGCTGCGTACCGCCGCTTTACTGGCGCTATAGATGCTGAAGTTCGCCGTCCCTTTGACTGCCGCCGTAGAGCCGGTCAAAATCACCGAGGCGCCGTCGGTGAGCAGCGGCAGCGCTTTCTGGACCGTGAACACCACCCCGCGCACGTTGGTGGCGAATATCCGCTCGACGTGCGCTTCGGTGATGGCGCTGAGCGGCAGCATATCCCCGCCGCCAGCATTGGCGAACAGCACATCCAGCCGGCCGGACTCGTCGGCAATGGTCGCAAATACCGCGTCAAGGTCGCTTAACACGGCGGCGTCGGCGCGGATCCCTCGGGCGGCGGGCCCGATGAATCTTACCGCCGCATCCAGCTCCTCCTGTCGGCGGCCGGTGATATACACCTTCGCGCCCTGCTCCGCCAGCGCTTTCGCCGACGCCAGGCCAATCCCGGTGCTGCCGCCGGTCACTAACGCCACTTTATCCGCAAGTTTTTTGCTCATGGTGCATTTCCTTGGTTAGAGTATAAACAGGCCAGGCTCGCGAAAGCGCCCCGCCGGGTATGGAAAGCACTGTAATCGCCTCAAAGAGGCGGAAAAATGGCCTAATCTGAAAAACACTTTTCCCCTCCGTGGATAATGGACGCCCGCTAACCAGGATACTGCGAATAATGGACCGATTTTCAGCCCTCAAAGCCTTCACCCGCGTTGTCGAAGCCGGCAGCTTTACCCGCGCCGCGGACTCGCTGGATATGCCCAACGCCACGCTCAGCAAAACCATCAAGCAACTGGAAGCGCATCTGGGGGTTTCCCTCCTGCAGCGCACCACCCGGCGTATTACCGTGACGCCGGAAGGACGGGAGTACTATGAAAAAGCTCGCTGCCTGCTGGAAGACCTGGAAGAGATCGACGCCTCCTTCAATACCGCCCACAATAAGCCGAAGGGCCATCTACGGATCGCCATCGGTGGGTCGACCGCGTGCGATGTGCTGATCCCGCTGCTGGCGGACTTTATGACCGCCTGGCCGGATATCCGTATCGATTTACAGGTGGCCGATAAACCCGCGGACCTCATCAGCGGCAATATTGACTGCGCCATCCGCGGCGGGCCGATGGATGACTCGACGCTGATCGCCCGTAAAATCGGCGAGGCGACGCTGGTCACCTGCGCCACCCCTGGCTATCTTCAGCGCTGCGGCACGCCCGCCTCGCCGGATGAACTCCATCATGGCCACCAGCTCATCAGCTATCTGTCGCCGGCCAGCGGCAGAGCGTTTCCGTTTCGCTTTACGCGTCACGGCGTCAGTACCGAGCTCAAGACAGAGCCCCATCTCGGCATCAATGAGAGCAACGCGCATATTGCCGCCGGCGAGGCGGGCTTAGGCATTGTGCAGACCTTTACCTATTCGCTAAAACCCGCGCTGGCAAGCGGCAAGCTGGTGGAGATCCTCAGCGCCTGGCGCCCGGCCCCCTATCCCTTTCACGTCGTCTACGCCCGGCACCGGCACGTGCCGCCCCGGCTCCGCGTCTTTATTGAATGGCTGGCGGCGGTTTTTCCGGCTGCGGTGCAGGGATAAAGCGCGTTATCTGACGCCGCGCCGAGGGGGGTCCGTAAATGAACGCACTGACCGCTATTATCCTTTTTACGACCGTCCGAAAAACACCGCTGATTAAATCGACGATTTGATGTTTCTACACAAAATATAAACGAAGATTTAAATTGATATGAATGGGTTGACAATAACATTGGCTATGGGTAGATTTCATGGGCCTAAGTTGTGGCCTTTCCTAATCTGACATAAGAGACTAATGGATACTGAATTTAGTAGCGGTCCGAATATTGCCTTAACGGTTATTCGGACAAGTAAACATAAAATCGATTGTGATCACTTCTTCGTTTTGGTGTGTCTCGCCGGAGCTTGATGCTCTCGTGTTGTCCCACCTCGACCAGAGTTTTCACGGTCCCGAGGTGTGTTATGAACTTCAAATCTACCCTTTTTCCTGGTGTCAAAACCATGACATCAACGCTACGTGTCCGGCCGCCCCGCGATCGGGTGTCGTCTGCGCGTAAAAAACAGCAAAGCTCTATATTCTCCTCGAAAATCAGTGAGTTGAATCAACGCATTACTAACTGGCGCGTCAGTCCTGTCACCGGCCAGCTGGAGCGTCGTTGCCGCTTCTCTGATGGCGAAGACCCACAAAGTCGCCCCTTCGTCGCCTGATTCAGCCGTTACGCCGTAGGCCGTGTCTGCGCGCTATGCCGCAGCCCGTTTTCGTGCGTCACGCTGAGTTAAGTCACTGCTGGTACCTGTTTATTCACTGATGTATTCATACTTGTACATCGGCAGGAATAATCACGTCCAAATAAAACAAAATATAAACTTCACGCCTGTTTATTTTAATAATAAACAGCGGGAAGCCCTGTGCGAAATTAATTAAAACCGATCGCTGATGCGACATCGGGCTATTTTCGGCCGCCCTTAATCCGGGTCTTACCGTAAAAAGCCTGCTGCCGCCCGGCGACAGGAGCAGCACCATGACTGTACAAATCAAGAACCGAAATAAAAAAAGCACGCTGTCTATGCGTGCCGCCCAGGAAGCCCAAAACGGTATCGCAGAAACCCTGGTCAACCTCAACACCACCCGGGAAGGGCTGCAGGAAGCCCAGGCAAATGCCCGGCTGGAGCGGGATGGCCTGAACGAAGTGACTCATGACAAGCCGACTCACGCGCTGATCCAGCTGCTGATGGCGTTTAACAACCCGTTTATTTATGTGCTCGCCATTCTCGCCGGGATCAGCTTCTTCACCGACTACTGGCTGCCCACCAGCCATGGCGAAGACGGCGACCTGACGACGGTGATAATCATCGGCACCATGGTTGCCCTCAGCGGACTGGTGCGCTTCTGGCAGGAACACCGCTCGGCCAAATCGGCCGAAGCGCTGAAAGCGATGGTTCGCACCACCGCGACGGTCGTTCGTCGCGAACACGCCGGGCAAAAAGGAAAGCCACGTGAAATCCCGATGCGCGAGCTGGTGGTGGGCGATATCGTGCAGCTCTATGCGGGCGACATGATCCCGGCGGACGTCCGTTTGATCGAATCACGCGACCTGTTTATCAGTCAGGCCGTCCTGACCGGCGAAGCGCTGCCGATTGAGAAGTACGACACCCTCGGCGACGTGGCGCAGAAATCCGCACACGACAAGGCGGTTGACAACGAGAACCTGTTGGATATGCCTAACATCTGCTTCATGGGGACCAACGTTGTCAGCGGCACCGCTCAGGCGGTCGTGGTGGCGACCGGGCCGAGGACCTACTTTGGCTCACTGGCAAAAGCGATTGTCGGCACCCGGGCGCAAACGGCGTTTGACCGCGGGGTGAACAGCGTCAGCTGGCTGTTGATCCGCTTTATGCTAGTGATGGTGCCGGTGGTGTTCCTGATTAACGGCCTGATGAAGGGCGAATGGTGGGATGCCCTGCTGTTTGCTCTGGCCGTCGCCGTAGGTCTGACGCCAGAAATGCTGCCAATGATCGTCAGCGCCAACCTCGCCAAGGGCGCGGTGGCTATGGCGAAGCGTAAAGTCGTGGTTAAGCGCCTTAACGCGATTCAGAACCTGGGCGCGATGGACGTGCTGTGCACCGACAAAACCGGCACCCTGACGCAGGATAAAATCATCCTTGAGCACCACGTCGACACGCACGGTCAGAAAAATCAGTCCGTGCTGGCGCTGGCCTGGCTCAACAGCCACTATCAAAGCGGCATCAAAAACCTGATGGATCAGGCGGTCATTTACTTCTCTGAAAATGAGTCGGGCTTTGTGCAACCTCAGGGGTACAGCAAAGTCGATGAGATGCCGTTCGACTTCGTGCGCCGTCGCCTGTCGATTGTGGTGAAAGACAGCCAGAGCAATCATCTGCTGGTGTGCAAAGGCGCCGTGGAGGAGATGCTGAGCATCGCCTCCCACATGGAAGAGAATGGCAAGGTTATCCCCCTCGACGATCAGCGCCGTGACGCCATGCTGGCGATGGCGAACGACTACAACAAAGACGGCTTCCGCGTTCTGGTGGTCGCTACGCGCGACATTCCGAAAGCCGAAGCGAAAAGACTGTACAGCACCGCTGATGAGCACGATCTGATTATCCGCGGCTTCCTCACCTTCCTCGATCCACCTAAGGAGAGCGCGGGTCCGGCGATTGCTGCCCTGATGGATATTGGCGTCGCAGTCAAAGTGCTGACCGGCGATAACGCGATTGTCACTACGCGGATTTGCCGCCAGGTGGGACTGGAACCAGGCGAACCGGTACTCGGCCCGCAGATTGAGTCGTTGAGCGACACGGCCCTGCAGCAGTTGGTGGAAGAGCGCACGGTGTTCGCCAAGTTAACGCCGCTGCAGAAATCACGCGTGCTGAAGGCGCTGCAGGCCAACGGTCATACGGTGGGCTTTCTCGGTGACGGCATTAACGATGCCCCTGCTCTGCGCGATGCCGACGTGGGTATCTCGGTCGACAGTGGCACCGATATCGCCAAGGAATCGGCCGACATCATCTTGCTGGAAAAGAGCCTGATGGTGCTGGAAGAAGGCGTTATCAAAGGCCGCGAGACCTTTGGCAACATTATGAAATACCTGAACATGACCGCCAGCTCCAACTTCGGCAACGTGTTCTCGGTACTGGTGGCCAGCGCGTTCATTCCGTTCCTGCCGATGCTCGCGATCCAGTTGCTGCTGCAAAACCTGATGTACGACATCTCCCAGCTCGCGCTGCCGTGGGACAAAACGGACAAAGAGTTCCTGAGCAAACCGCGCAAGTGGGATGCAAGAAACATCGGCCGCTTTATGGTCTGGATTGGCCCGACCTCGTCCATTTTTGACATGACGACCTTTGCGCTGATGTGGTTTGTGTTCAGCGCCAACAGCGAACACATGCAGACCCTGTTCCAGTCCGGCTGGTTCGTTGAAGGCCTGCTGTCGCAGACGCTGGTGGTGCACATGCTGCGTACCCAGAAAATTCCGTTCATTCAGAGCACCGCCGCCTGGCCGGTACTGATGATGACCGGTCTGATTATGGCTATTGGAATTTACGTGCCGTTCTCTCCGCTTGGGCCGTTGGTTGGGCTGCAGGCGCTGCCGTGGCAGTACTTCCCGTGGCTGGTCGGCACCCTGCTCGCCTACTGCTGCGTGGCCCAGGGCATGAAAACGTTCTACATCCGTCGCTTCAGGCAGTGGCACTAATTCTGCGTTAAAGACGGTGATTCACGTGCCGCTTCGGCGGCACCTTTCAGGCAGGCCACACAGGCTGGAAGCATTATGGAAAAGCAACATTCCATCATTTTCCTGATTAAAAATAAGACCATCGCGTTGATTGTCTTATTTTTAATGAAAATAACCCGCACCCTTCGCGTCCGTGCCCTGGCATGGTACGCCGGAGGGAAGATTAACTATCAACACACTAAAGCATTACTGAACCTCGCCAGCGCCATACATCGTTTTTCGATCAGGTTACTGCGTTTTATTTCACTACCCGCCCTGTAGAGGGGGAATTCATGATGTCCGGAACCACTCTGTTAATTAACCTGGCTGGCGCCATCGCATTGCTGCTCTGGGGCAGCCATATGATTTCAACGGCGCTGCAGCGCGGCTTCGGCACGCCGCTGCGCAACTGGATGGGACGCCACCTCACTAACCGCTGGACCGCCCTGCTCTCCGGCATTGGCATTACCGGCATTCTGCAAAGCAGCACGGCGGTCAGTATGATGGCGACGTCATTTACCGCCGCAGGTACGCTAAGCCTTGCCCCCGCGCTTGCGGTGATGCTCGGCGCCAACATCGGCTCCACGCTGGTGGTCCAGCTGATGAGCTTTAACATGGAAATCGCCATTCCGCTGCTTCTGCTGGCCGGGTTTGTGGTTTTCAAGCTACGCGACCATTCCAGCTTTGAAAGTGTGGGCTGCGCCCTGATTGGCCTCGGCCTGATGCTGCTGGCGCTGCATTTACTGGGCGGCACGCTGCAGGACATTGAGGTCACGCCGGTGTTTCATGCCGTGATGCAGGGGCTACAGGGCGATATTTTCATTGCCCTGCTGGTGGCGGCGCTCCTGACGCTCCTGTGCCACTCCAGCGTGGCGATGATTTTGCTAATCGCCTCCCTCGCCGGTACCGGCACGCTGACCCCGGCTACGGCCCTGGTGCTGGTGCTTGGCGCCAACATCGGCGGCGCGTTACCGCCGGTGTTAAACGCCGGGTCCGCGGTGGCCCGCCGCCTGCCGGTTGGCAACCTGATGGTCCGCCTGTCCGGCTGCGCGCTGGCATTACTGCTTCTGCCGTTGCTGATGGCGATCGCCCGTAAATCCGGGCTGAACACGCCGCAGCTGGTGGTGTGGTTTCATACCGCCTTTAGCGTGGCGCTCGCGCTGCTGTTTATCGGCCTGAACATGCCAATGGCTCGCTTCCTGGAGCGACTGTTTCCGGAAGAAGAGCGCGTAGGCGACCCGGGTATGCCAATGTATCTCGACGATGCGGGTCTGGAAGTGGCTTATATCGGCCTGTCCAATTCGGTTCGCGAATCGCTGCGCGCCGCCGACATGCTAACCATCATGCTGGACCGACTGCTGGTGCTGTTTGTGACCCAGGAAAAACAGGCTGCCGATGACATCCGCCAGCTGGAGCAGTCGGTCGATCTGCTGAGCGCGGCGGTTCGCGCCTACCTCGCCGACATTGGTCAGGACGGGCTGAATGATGCAGATGCCGATCGTGCCCAGGAGATCCTGATGTTCATCATCAATGTTGAGCACGCGGGCGACATTCTCTCCAGCAATCTGACCCAGCTGGCCACGCGCCGCGCACGCCGGGGAGAGCAGTTTAACGACTTTGAATTACACCATATTCGCCTGCTGCATGCGGAGCTCCTCACCAGCCTGAACTTAGGCATAGCGGCATTCCTGCGTGAAGACTTGTCTGCTGCCCACCAGCTGGTGCAGCGCAAAGAAACCATCCGCCAGCTGGAGGCCTCCGCCAGCCGCGAGCACTTCAAAAAACTGCGGGAGGACAAGAATGCCTGGGCGGAATCCGGCGACATTTTCCAGCGGGTGCTACGGGACTACCGCCGCGTGCATCACCATATCGCCGCCGTCGCCTACCCGGTCATTGACCGCCTGGGCGATACCTCGCTGCGGTTTATTGAAACGCCGCCGGATGTTTAAAAAACAATAACCGCCAGCGCGCGGACGAGATCCTTTTCAAGGCAAGCAACGTTAAGGTACAAAAAATGCGAGTGTTAATCTGCTCGGGTCGGTTTTATGCCGACACCCATACCATCACCCATGTGCTGGAACTCTATGCCCGTACACAGACGATTAACGTGTTGATTCACGGAGGGCACCAGGCGCTGGGCGGCGCGATAGAAAACTGGGCGCGCGGGATCGACGTTCACGTGATCCGCTACCCGGCAAACTGGGCGCTGCACGGAAAATATGCAGAGACAAGGCGCAATTTGTTTATGCTGGAAGATAGCCGCCCTGACGTACTGCTGGCTTTTCCTGGCGGAGAAGATACGGCGGAGTGCATAAAGATGGCGAAAAACAGAGGGATCCGCGTCATCGACGTCGTTTAACCTGAGTGGGTGAAGTTCGGTGACCATGGCCACAGGCAGGCGTCCGCTGGAGGGGTATTGAATGACGGCCTTGACGATTAACCAGCAATGGTCAATATAGAGAACCTTACTCGTCTAAGTGTAAGCTGAGCGCAGAGAGGACAGTCAGGCGGGGGGCCCGGCCCCCCAATTGTCCGGGAACATTATGGGCAATACCGCTCAGCATACCCTCAGGCTTCCGTCGGTCCCCGGGATGAGATTTCACGTCCACTCCCCTTATTCGCGCGGTATCGAAACCAGGAACAGCCGGACAACGACACCCGCCATACCTTACCTGGAGCGAAAAAATGACCTCATCCATTGCCATCGTCGGAGCAGGACTCGGCGGCCTCATGCTCGCACGTATTTTACATGTCCACGGCATTTCCTCTGTGGTCTACGAAGCTGAAGCCTCTCCCGAGGCCCGCCCACAAGGTGGCTTGCTGGATATCCACGATCATAATGGCCAGCGGGCGCTGATAGCGGCAGGCCTGTACGATGCCTTCCGGGCCCTTATTCTTCCTGGTGGTCAATCCACGCGCGTACTCGATAAAGCGGGCAACGTATTGTTCGAGCAGTTCGATGATGGTTTGGGCGGCCGACCAGAAGTCTCTCGCGGCGCGCTTCGCACGCTGCTGCTGGAGTCGCTTCCTGCGGACACCGTGCAATGGGGCCGTAAAGTGGCAGATATCGTCCCCCATGATGACGGCACGCATAGTTTGTACTTTACGGATGGCTCCACCACCAGGGTCTCCCTGGTGGTGGGCGCAGATGGTGCCTGGTCGCGTGTCCGTGCTCTGGTCACCGATGCTGTGCCTGCCTATGCGGGATTTTCGTATGTCGAGCGCTGGCTTAGTCACGTCGACACCGATCATCTGGCTTGCGCGCAAGCAGTAGGCCGCGGCTCATTTTTTGCGCTCTCGCCAGGCAAGGGTATCATGGCGCACCGGGAGCCTGGCGGCGTGATCCACGTTTACATTGCTCTGTGCCAACCCCAGGCCTGGTTCGCTGACGTGACGTCCGCTAATGCACAGGTTGACGTGCAACGCATAGTCGATGAATTCGATGGCTGGGCGCATCCACTGCAAACATTGATTACGGAGGGTGATGGTGAGCCCGTATTGCGCCCTATTCACTTTTTACCTCCCGGACTTCGATGGCCGCGAACAGCAGGCGTAACGCTGTTGGGCGACGCCGCGCATCTTATGCTGCCGTTCGGCGAAGGCGCTAATCTCGCGTTAGAGGATGGCGCTGAGCTGGGACTCGCGATTGCGGCCAATGCAGATAATCCTGAAGCCGCGCTGTCCGCTTATGAAGAACAGATGTTTATCCGCGTCGAAAGTGCGGCCAACGACGCGCAGGCAATGGCAGGCATTCTCTTTGGGGACGAGACACCCGGCGCGTTGTTGCATTTTTTTAACCAGTATAAAACAGGATCCTGATCCCCGACGCTGCGGTGATTCTTGCGCCATGAACAAATAACCCTCCCGCCATCGGGAGGTCAATGTTCAGTAATGTCCGGAGAATAACGCTCCGGATATAAAATCATTAAAACGCTGTCGCAATAGCTGAAATCTGGAACGAGTTATTTTAATAACCCCTTCATGATCAAAGACAGACCGAACTCAAAACAGGTATCCGGATGTTGGTGGGTAAGCGCATCGATACGACTGATTTCTGTTGAGGGTGTAGACAATCTTTCATCATCATGTCTGTCTGTACGAGACTGCTCCTCCAATACGCATCCCAGGGTATATTCGCTAATAGTGAGTAATATCATTGCGGCTTCGGCCTCAGAAAAGCCGGCCCGCATAAGGTAAGCCACCTTTGGGTAGAACGTTTCCCCTCCTACCCGCGCCGGTGTTGTCCCCGCATGGAGCAGTGCGCCATCCCGATGAGCGAGAAGCGCGCGGCGGAAACTGCGCGCGTTATTTGCCAGCCAGTCTGCCCACTCGGCCGTGTCTTCAGCCAGCGGAAGCGAATGGTGCCTGGCCAAAACAGTTGCGGCCATCTCTTCCAGTAAGCTGGCCTTGTTCCTGAAATGCCAGTACAGCGTTGCGGATTCTACCCCCAGCTTTTGCGCCAGCTTTCGCGTCGTTATCGCTTCCAGCCCGACTTCATCTAAGAGTGCTAATGCAGCATTAATGACCTGATCCCGCTGAATTTTAGCCATGGTGTTCATCCTGTTGTTAATGCATCCAACCGAGCCCGTGGTAGATGAAAAGAGATCTTCTCCTGACCAGGAGCCTACCGGCGCCATTGATGAAAATAAATCTATCATTGATAGAAAAATTGATCAATGATAGATTTTTAACGCATCGCACCTAAAGGTCATCCCATGAATATCAATCGAGATACGCAGGTAAAGAAAACCAACCATGCTGATCCCATCAATGCCATCCCGCCGGTTTTGTGGCTGCAAGCCGCCATCATCACCCTTGGAGCATTCGCTACCATGCTCTCATCCACCATGCTCAGTGCTGCGCTTCCGGCCATGGCAAAGGGCCTTGGGGTGACGGACGCCTCCATCCAGTGGATAGCCACCGCATACCTCATGGCGCTGGCCGCAGGCGTTCCGGTTAGCGCATGGGCGGTAAAACGGTTTGGCGCCACCCAACTTTGGCTCTATGCACTTATTTTATTTGGTGTTTTCTCGGCAGTTTGCGCGTTATCCCCGAATATCGAGGTGCTGCTCACCGCCAGAATAATGCAAGGTCTGGCAGGCGGGTTACTCGTGCCAGCCGGGCAGACGATCCTGGGTCTGGTGGTCGGTCGTGAGCGCCTCGGGCGGATCATTGGTACGATAGGCGTGGCTATCGTCATTGCGCCCTTACTGGGAACGTCTCTGGGTGCCGTTCTGCTTCAGGTCTGCGGATGGCGAGTCTTGTTTTTTATTAATGTCCCCTTATCTCTCTGTGCATGGCTTGCGGGATGGAAATTACTCCCTCGCCCGACAATAAAAAATGATAAGCCGCTCTCCCTGGACTGGATGGGGTTAATACTGATTCTTTGTAGCCTTCCCCTGCTCATGGAGGGTATTAAAGGTGTCAGCCTGAATAGTGGTGAAAATAGCGGGAACATTATCTTACTCAGCGTGGGCGCACTGTTTATCGGCTTGTTTATCTTTCGCTCTTTTCGCATTGACTCGCCTTTACTTCATCTCAGCCTTTTCAAACATCGTGGCTTCACATTATCGGCGTTGCTGATGGCTATCGGAGGTGCGGTGAATTTTGGTGGGCAGTTCCTGCTCCCGTTGTATTTCCGCGACGTTTGCCATGAAGCACTGGCTGACGTGGGTTTGCTCCTTACTCCGCAGTTAATCGGTTCTGCCATAGGATTCCCGGTCGCCGGTTATTTCTCAGACCGGCTGGGTCCTCGCGTGGTGCTGATCGTTGGCGGCTTGCTCTCGGTGTTGGCGACATGGCCGCTGGCCATGATTGATGGAGGCAGTAGCTACACCCTGGTCGGTAGCGCACTCGCTATCAGGGGATTCGGTTTAGCCCTTGCGACAGTGCCGGCGATGGCGGCAGGCCTGGCGATGGCGGGTACCCGTCATGTTTCTGATGCAGCACCGATTCTCAACATCCTGCAGCGTGTTGGCGCGATGGCTGGCGCGGCCCTGGTGACGGCGTGCTACGTCAGACTGGCGCATACGCAGGGTAGCTTAGCCGCCTTTCAGCACGCCGGGTGGATACTGATCAGCGGCGCCATACTGCTCACGCTTTCAGCACTTTTCATGGTGAACCATCAGGGATCATCAACGCGGGAAGAAACAAGATAACCGGTCTGGCGTCCTGTCCCGCACCCGGTACGCAATAGTTAACACCTCATTCTGAATGAGCGCGAGAGAGGCGTGAATGCCAGTCAGCGACACCAGCGACTGGCATTGCACGCGACGCCCCACTAAATCGAACCAATCAATCCGCCATCGACCCGGATCACCGCCCCGGTAATGTAGCTGGCAAGCTGGCTTGCCAAAAAGGCAGCGGTGGCGCCGTACTCCTGGGGGTGGCCATAACGTCCCGCCGGAATGCTCAGACGACTCTTCTCCGCGACCGCTTCCGCAGTGGAATGTTCCCGTTTCGCCTTGATAGCATCCAGCTGACCCACCCGGTCGGTAGCGATGCGTCCAGGCACCATCACATTCACTGTGACGCCGTCGGCCGCCACTTCAGCGGCAAGGGTTTTCGACCAGCCAAGCAAGCTCATGCGCAGCGCATTCGACAGGGCGAGACCCGGAATCGGGGCAATCACACCGGACGAGGTGGTGGTAATAATGCGTCCCCAGCCACGGCTGCGCATGGCGGGCAGTAGTTTATCGGTGAGCTGGATCAACGAGGCGACCATCACTGAAAATTGCTGTTGCCAGACGGCGCCGTCCGTCCCCTGTGCCAGCGTGGGCGGTGGGCCACCGGAATTATTGACCAGAATATCGATGTCGCCCCAGTGCTCGCGGATATCGGCGATGACCGTATCAAACTGTTCCGGGACGGCAAGATCCAGCGGCCAGGCGCGGGCGGTACCGCCCAGCTGAGTGATGCGTTCCACCGTTTGCGCCAGCTTCTCTCTGTTGCGGCCTGTCACGGCGACCTTCACGCCTTCCTGCGCCAGCGAGCAGGCGATAGCCTGTCCAAGGCCACTTCCCGCACCGCAAACCAGTGCCACACGCTGTTGTATCTGCAAATTCATAAATGCTCCTGATTGTATTTTCAGGAGCATTATGTGCAATAGTGATGCCAGTTATACGCGTGGGCTTTTTACATTGACCTGGTCAAACGCGTATTGCAGGTGTTTTCTCATCAACTCTGCCGCCTGTTCCTGTTTGTTCTCTCGCAGGGCATCAATGATGGCAACGTGCTCTTCGCACCACTCTTTTACGCGACGCTTATTGTGATAGCTACCAAATTCCAGCAGGCGGCGCAGCCGGTTTTGCTGCTGAATGGCCTGTAATACAAACAGGTTGCCGCTGGCCTCTGCCAGCAACTCATGAAACGCCGCATCGGTTTCGAAAATCTCTTTGGCCGGGACCTGCGTAATGTCCGGGTGGGTGATGAGTCTCAGATGCCGGGCGCGCAGACGTTTAAGCATCTGCCGGTCAACATGCAGGTTGGGCGTCAGCAACGCCATCGGTTCAATCATCAGGCGAAAACCGTAGCTATTGCGCAGAGCGATATCGGAGTTCAGGGTTTGCAGAAAGCGCCAGCCATGCCCTGCATTGCGGGCAATCAGGCCATCCTCCGATAGCTTCACCAGCGTACGGGTCAGCACGCCGCGATCAACATCATAGCGCTGGCTGATTTCGGTCTGGGTAAAGGATTCCGGCAGGATACCTGCAATGCGGTCATGGACCAGTTGCTCGTACAACTTCTGGTCATTGCTCTTGGACTGCTCAATCTCCAGCTGATCCAGCTCATTACTGCGTTTAAGCAGGAAAAAACCCTGGTTTGGCCGCGCTTCAACCGCCCCCATTCGGGTCAGTTCCTTGAGCCCGGCACGTACCGGCGTACGCGAAACACCCAACGCATCGGCAAGATGTTGCTCACGTAAATGATGACCTGGATCGAATCTTGCTTCAGATATCAGGTCGAGTATTTGCCGGGCTATCCGGCGACTGCTCGCAGTGGAGTCAGGCTGCATGAATTCACGATTCCCTGAAATGCATTGTTGTGGTCGATATATACAATATCACGAGCAACAAAACGCAGCAAAGTAAAGCAAGGAGTGCACGCTTAACGTGCAACACGCACCAGAATGAGACATTTTTTTCATACGCATAATTGTATTTATTGACTCACTAAATTCAATTTAAACCTTAGCCAGGAGACGACTATGTCCAGCAATTCTTTTCTGTTTCGCCGCGTGCGTACCTTGATGTTCGCGCTGACCGCCCTGCCACTGGTCAGCCATGCGGCGGTGGAAACCATCGCCAAGGGCCAGTTGACCTATGGAACGGCAGCGACGTTCATGCCTTTTGAATACGTGAAAGCAGGCAAGCTTACCGGCTTCGATATCGACCTGATTAACGCGCTAAGCAAAGAGATCCAACTGACGCCAGCGCCAATGCCGATGGAATTCAAAGGGCTTATTCCGGCGCTGCAGGGTAAACGTCTGGATATCATCAACTCCGCCATGTACGTCAATCCGACCCGTGCCGAGCAGGTTGACTTCGTACCCTATCTGAAAATCGGCAGTCGCGTGGTGGTCCGCAAAGGTAACCCGGCCAACATCACCGGGCGTGACCTGAGCCTCTGCGGCAAAAACATCGCCGTGACGCTCGGCGGGATCGAAGAGAGCCAGGCCCGGGCAGACAATCAGCGCTGCCTGGAGGCCAAAAAACCGGCCATCAACGTCATGACGTTCCCCGCGGCCACCGATTCCGCCGTGGCCGTCGCCCAGGGACGTGCCGATGCCGAGTTCCTCTCCACGCCGGGCACCGTCGCCCTGTTTACCGAAAAAGCTGGCATGTTCGAAGCGGTTGGCGCCGAGTTCGAAGCGAATACTCACATCGCCTTTGCCGTGCGTAAAGGCGATACCGCAACCCAGGCCCTGCTGGAGCAAGGTCTGCAGAGACTCGTCAAAAATGGCACCTACACGCAACTGATTAAGAAGTGGAACTTCCCAGACTCCGTTGCCCTTTTCTAACCCGTTTGCCATTAACCGGAGAACGCTATGTCGATCGATTTAATGTGGCAGTACTTCCTCTCCCCCGAATTTATTCGGGGTGCGTGGATGACGCTACTGATTACCCTCTGCTCACTGTTGTGTGGCGTGGTGCTGGGCCTGGTGTTGGCGCTGTTGCAGGAAGCGCCGTTTCGCGCCGGGAAAGGGCTGGCCTTTTTCTACCTGTGGCTGTTTCGCGGGACGCCGGTGCTGTTCCAGATAATCTTTGTCTACAACGTGCTGCCAGGCTTCGGCTTACGCTTCTCCGCGTTTACCTGTGCAGTGCTGGCGCTTTCGCTCAATGAAGGCGCCTACATGGCGGAAATTCTGCGCTCTGGACTGCAGGCGGTGAAAAGCGGCCAGCGCACCGCCGGCATGGCGCTGGGTATGACTCATGGCCAGATCATGCGAAAAATCGTTCTGCCTCAGGCCGCGCGCATCGTTCTGCCGCCGATGGGTAACCAGATGATCAGCATGCTGAAATCGAGCGCGCTGGTCTCGGTTATCGCCGTTCAGGAACTGCTGCTGGTCGCTAACCAGGCCGCCAGCGCCAGCTTCCGTTACTTCGAAGCGCTTTGCGCTGCGGGCATCTATTACCTGCTGCTCACCAGCCTGTTCATGATCTTCCAGTCGTGGCTGGAAGGCGTGCTGGATCCCAGGCAGCGCCGCAGCAAAAGCCAGAAGCGGCTGACTCGCCTGTTTAAGTTACCGAAAACCGTCCGGGAGGAACCATGAGTGAGAAACCGCTGCTGGAGATGATCGGCATTGATAAGACTTTTGGTCGCCAGACCGTACTCAAAAACTGCTCTCTGACCGTGCAACGCGGAGAAACCGTGGTGCTGATTGGCCCGTCCGGCTCGGGAAAATCCACCCTGCTACGCTGCGTCAACATGCTCTCGCCCGCCGACAGCGGCGATGTGTTCTTCGCCAGCCGGCACATCAGCCGGGGCGATGTGCCGGCGCACAAACTGCGTCAGCGCATTGGCATGGTGTTCCAGAACTACGAGCTGTTCTCGCACCTGACCGCAGCGGAAAACATCATGCTGGCCCCGATGACGGTGTTGGGAATGAACCGTATTGATGCCCGCAAACTGGCGGACAACCTGCTGGCAAAAGTGCGCATCAACGAACGTGCAGACCATTTTCCGGACGAGCTCTCCGGCGGACAGCAGCAGCGCGTGGCGATTGCCCGGGCGCTGGCGATGAAGCCGGAGCTGATGCTCTACGACGAACCCACCTCCGCCCTCGACCCGGAGATGATCCGTGAAGTGCTGGAAGTGATGGCGGAGCTCAGCGCGGAAGGCATGACCAGCATGGTGGTGACTCACGAAATGGGCTTCGCCCGTCGGGCCGCTAACAAGATTCTGTTTATGGAAGACGGCGAAATTATCGATCGCGCCAACACCAGTGATTTCTTCGCCGGCCATGTCAGCGACCGCGCACAGCGCTTCCTGACGCAAATATTACATTAATCACGGAGTTCCTATGTCCAGTTATCAGGTTGACAGCGCACGTATGAAAAAGGACTTAGCGACGCTGGTTGCCATCAACACGGAGAATCCACCGGGCCATGAGCGCGAAGCCGCCGAATGTCTGGAAGGCTGGCTGCTGACCGCCGGGTTCGATCTCTCCTTTAGCGAATACGCACCGGGGCGGACCAACGTTATCGCCGTCCTGAACAATGGACCGGGGCCGTGTTTCGCCTTTAACACCCACCTCGACACCGTTCCGGCGGGCAGCGGCTGGGCCAGCGATCCCTTCACGCTCACCGAGCGTGACGGACGCCTGTACGGACGCGGCGCCTGCGATGCCAAAGGCCCGCTGGTGGCGATGGTTGAAGCCCTGCGTCTGCTGGCTGCCAACCGTCAGCAGTGGTCCGGCACATTGATGGGGGTGTTCACCGCCGATGAAGAGGTCGCCAGCGAAGGGGCGAAATTCTACGTCCGCGATAATCCACCGGCGATTGATTTCGCGGTGATTGGCGAGCCGACCTCGAATGCCACCTTCTCCGCCCACAAAGGCAGCTTACGTCCTCGCGTGCGGGTTAAAGGCGTCACCGCGCATTCCGGTACGCCGGAGCTGGGGATTAACGCGATTTACCAGTCGGCGCGCCTTTTAGGGTTGATTGAAGAAGCCCACCACCAGCAGGTGCGTTGCCGCTGCCACGATCTGGTCGGCAACGCCAGCCTGACGGTAACCCGCATCCACGGCGGCCATGCGGACAATGTGGTGCCAGACAGCTGTGAGCTGCTGCTTGACCGTCGCATGGTTCCGGGCGAAGACGAAGAGGTCGTCAAAGCCGAACTGCAGCAACTGCTCGACCACGCGTACGCACATGCAGGTGTGGAAGCCGAAATTATCGCCTGGCAGCCCACCACCGGCGGCGCGACGCAAACCGACAGCCGCGAAGCGATTGTCGAGCAAAGCCTTGCTGCCTGTCGCCGTCATGGGCAGAGCGAACCCGGCCCGTTTGGTTTTCAGGGGGGATGTGACCTGGTGCATTTCCGTTCGCTGGGCGCAAAAGGCGTCGTGATTGGCCCCGGTTCGCTGGCCGTGGCTCACAAACCCGATGAATTTGTCCCTGTCGATGAATTTATCGCCGCGGCCTACCTCTATCTCGATATTGCGCTCGCCATGCTGCCGCCGGAGCCCGGTTTATGAAAGCACAGCTCTTTCGGGGAGATCTGCATTACGCCGATGTGACGCTGCATACCGCTGCCTCTGGTCCGGTAACGGCGCTCGATACGCTCTGGCTGCGTCTGGAAGACCAGGGAGTGATCGGGATTGGCGAAGTGCGGCTCAACATTCGCTACCTGCATGGCTACCGCGAAGAGCAGGTGCTGAACAACCTGCTTCAGATACTTCGCCGCTGGGACTGGCGCCAGGCGCCCGCCGCGCGACTCGCCGCGTTAGATGATGGAGACTGCACGCTCCTGCCGCCATCGCGCATGGTGCTGGATATGGCCTTGCACGACCTGCTGGCGCGTCAGCAAGGGATAAGCGTTGCCGCCTGGCTGGGGGCGCGGGATGGCCTGCCTGCGTGGCACACCAACCAGACCCTGTTCTGGGGCAGCGAGAGACAGATGCTGGAGCAGGCGCAACGCTATGTCGATCGCGGTTTCACCCAGCTGAAGTTGCGCACAGGCGTGGCAGATTTCGCTACCGACCTGGCCCGTCTGCAACGGCTGCGCCAGCGGTTCGGCCAGCAGATTTCGCTGGCGATTGACGTGAACGGCCAGTGGTCTCTGGCGCAGGCTCACGCGGCATTCCCGTCTCTGCGCGAGCTGAAGCTCAGCTACATCGAACAGCCGTTAAGCCCGGCAAACGACAGCCAGCTTGCGGAGCTGTACGCCTACGGCATCCCGATCATGCTCGACGAAAGCCTCAACAGTGACGCCGCCATCACCCGGCTGATCGCCGCCAAAGGTGCGCTGTGGGGGCATCTCAAACTGGTGAAACTGGGTGGCCTTGCGCCGACGCTGGCCGCCGCCAACCGGCTGCGACTCGCCGACGTGCCATTCATGATTGGCCAGATGAATGAAGGCCATGCTGCCACCGCCGCCGCGCTCCAGCTGTGTCGTGTCGTGCAACCGGCATTTGCCGAGCTGTATGGCGCCGATGGCTTAACGGATGATCCCGTCAGCGGGCTGGAATACCGCAATGGCCTGGTCACCGTCAATGACTCACCCGGTCTGGGCGTGCAGTTTGATGCCGCGCAGGCCAACTTACTCCAGGAGTTTACTCATGCAAGATGTTAACAATGTGATTCAGGGCAGTGAGTCCGCCTTTAGCGCTGATGAATATGCGCAACGCATTCGACGCACCCGCGAACGCTTAAGCCGCGCGGGCGTGGACGTCATGATCGTTACCGGCCCGGAAAACATTTTCTGGCTCACCGGTCAGCAAACACCGGGCTATTACACCTTCCAGGCGCTGTTGCTGCCGGTAGAAGGGGATCCGGTGTTTGTGATTCGCCAGCTCGAATACTTTAACTTTATCGCCAACACCTTTATTTCTGACGCCGCCATCTACCAGGATGGCGATAACCCGGTGGATTTTCTGGTGGGCATGCTGCAACAGCGCGGCTGGCTCCACAAACGGATTGGGCTGGACAAACGCGGTTGGTTCCTGCCGGTTGCCGTGTATGAAGCCCTGCAGGCCAGGCTCGGCACCATTGCCGATACCGCGGGCGTCATCGAGCCGCTGCGCGCCGTGAAATCGGCGGCGGAGGTGGAAAAAATCGCCATCGCAGCGCGCTATGTGGACGCGGGCATGCGCGCGGGCATGGCGGCGATTCGCAGCGGCGCAGACGAAAACGCGCTGGTCTCGGCGATGATGGGGGCCGCCATTGCCGCCGGTTCCGAGTATGTCGGCATGGAACCGCTGGTCTCGACCGGCCCACGCAGCGGCGTGCCGCATGGCACATGGCGTCGTCGGGTGATGCAGGATAACGACCCGGTATTTCTCGAAATGTCAGCGGCTCACGACCGCTACCACGCCGCGATGATGCGCTCCGCCTGGCTGGGGCGGCCGCCCGCTATCGCCATCGAAATGGAAAAAGTGTGTCAGGAAGCCCTGCAGGCCTCCCTTGATGCCATTCGTCCGGGCGCCACCTGCGAAGCGCCGCACCTGGCCTGCCAGAAGGTGATTGATCGCGCCGGGTTCACCGAAAACTTCAAAAAACGCACCGGTTACTCCATCGGTATCGCCTTTGCGCCGGACTGGGGCGAAGGCGGCATTCTCAGTCTGTATCGTGGCGTCACCACTGAGCTGCAGCCAGGAATGACCTTCCACATTCCACCGGCTCTGCGGATCTACGGTCAATTTACCGTCGGCGTCAGTGAAACCGTGGTGGTGACCGAAACCGGATATCGTCAGCTGGGTTCCCTGGCTCGCCCTCTCACACTGCTGTAAGGAAAGAAAAATGAAAGATATCAATGAATGCCGTGAACGCCTGCGCGGTATTTTCAACATCACCGTCACCCCGTTCACCGCCAGCGGTGCGATCGACTTTCCGGCGTTACGTGAAAATATTGAACGCGTGATTGGTCTGGGTTATGACGGTCTGCTGATTGGCGGCACCTACGGTGAATTCCCGGTGATGACCGTCGAAGAACGCCGTGAGCTGTTTCATCAAGTCATGGCCTGTGTGGATGACCGCGTGGCGGTCATGCTGTGCAGCGCCAGCGCCGACCCGCGCGATGCCCGTGAGCTGACGCTGCTGGCAAGCGAGCTGGGCGGCCTGCCGATGGTGACCGCGCCCTTTGTTAGCGAAATCACTGACCAACAGATCGTCAGCTACTTCAAAGAGATGGCTCCCTTATCCAAGACCGGCATCCTGGTGTACAACGCGCCGGGCATCGGCATCACCCTCTCCCCGGCGCTGCTGGAACAACTGGCAGAGATCCCCAACGTGGTCGGCATCAAACAGGGCGACCTCAACCCCACCGCCATCGACCAGATTGCCAACCGCCTGCGTGGACGTCTGCGCCTGTTCTGTGCATCCGATCTGGCCTTCCTCGGGCCAATGATGGCCGGGTTTGACGGCATCAGCACCACCAACAGCGGCGCGCTGCCGGAGCTGATTATCAATACCTTCCGTGCCGTGGAACAGGGCGATGCCGCCACGGCCCGCGATCTGCATCAGCTGTGGTACGCGTATCGCGCGCTGGCGCGCAAACATGGTCAGCCGCAGCTGGTGAAAGCGGCGATGGCGCTGCGCGGTTTTAACGGCGGCACCGTACGCGCACCGTTAAAACCGATCGACGACGCGGCGCTGGTGGAGCTGACTCACGTCATGTCGGCGCTTGCCAGCGACAGCCGTAGCGGCGTTACGCTTGTGCGTTAAGCGCCGCCCGTAAAAAGGCGACGAACAGCGGATGGGGGGCATCCGGGCGGGACATCAGTTCCGGGTGCCCCTGCACACCATGCCAGAACGGCAGTTCCGGCTGGGAGATGGCCTCCACGATATCGTCCGTTTGCGCACTGACGCTGACCCCGCTGCGATCCAGCGCCGGCAATAAGTCGGTGTTAAAGCAGTAGCGATGGTTGTAGTGCATTTCGCGGATATCACCGGAGATCAACCCGAAGGAAAAAGGGAAGACGCCGCAGCGATGACGGCCATCGACAAAGGGAACAAAGCTGTGTAGAGCCTCATCCGGAGCCACTTCCGCGGGAATGGCCGATTCGCAACCCGGACGCCGGCGCACGACTGCGGTCATCATGCTCTGCATTCCCAGGCATAACCCCAGCGTGGGCTGTCCGCGGGCAAGCGTATCTTCCGCCACGCGGATTTGTCCCTTGACGGCCGCCATCGAGGAACCGCCTGGCAACACGACGCCCTGGACGTCGTGAAGGACGTGTAATCCAGGGGACAGGCTGACTGGCGCGAAGAAATGGACATCCAGGTTCAGCCCCAGCGACGCCGCGGCATCACCCAGTGAGCCAAGCGTGGCGGGGTAGACCAGACGGTGGTCTGACTCACGGCCAATCAGTGCGATGCGCAAGGACGTCCCGGCAGACGATGGCTCCCCGGCATCCCAGCGACCATAGCGATCGGCGGTGAGGTCTAACAACGTATGTTGTCCGTCGCTGAGCGTCAGGCGGTGGTTGCGGTCATCGCTGAACAGCCGTTGGCCCGGCAGGTCGGCGATAAGCGCTGCCTGCGAGGACGCCAGCACAATGACAGCATCAGACTCAGGCAGGCAGGCGATATCGCGTACCTCTTCACGCAGCGTATCGCTGCGCCAGAGGCCGCTGGTCACGCAGTACCCGGCCCGAATGACGTGCTGATGGCTGTCGGGAACATCCCCGGCGAAGTCGGGGCGAAGGCTCCAGAGAGGCAGTCCAAGACGATTAGCCCACAGGCTGGCGGTAATACCGTAGCGAGCGGGCACAGAGGTGTTATCGAGAATAAAGATCGGTGACACGGCGAGTTTCCTGCTGAGGTTGGGGACCTAATTGTATTAATTGAATCATTAGATACAAAAGAGGATTTATGAATAACAGTCAAATCGCCCGTCGTATGCAATCTGTACGCCCTTCACCGACAGCGGCCATTTCTGACCAGGTACGGGCACTGGAAGCCGCAGGCAAGCCGGTTATCAACCTGGGCGAAGGAGAACTGGATTTTGCTACCCCGGCCCATATTAGCTATGCGGGCATTGAAGCGATCGTGCATCATCAGACTAAGTATACCGCCGTTTCCGGCACCGCCGCGTTAAAGGAGGCCATTGCCGCCAAATTCGCTCGCGACAATCAGTTGCATTACCGTCCGCAAGAGATCATCGCTGGCAGTGGCGCCAAGCAGCTTATTTTCAATGCTTTTCTGGCCACCCTCGACGCCGGGCAGCAGGTCATCATTCCCGCCCCCTACTGGGTCTCGTATCCGGATATGGTCTCTCTGGCCGATGGCGAACCGGTGATTGTGCCCTGTGATGAACAAAACGGCTGGAAGCTGACGCCGGAACAACTGGCCGCCGCCCTCACCCCGTCAACGCGCTGGCTGATCCTCAACTCGCCGGGCAACCCGACGGGGGCGATTTACAGCGAGCAGGAGCTGTGTGCCCTGGCTGCGGTGCTGGCGGATTACCCACAGGTGCTGGTGATGGCCGACGACATTTATGAGCCGCTGCGTTACGACAATACCCCGTTCACCACGTTTGCTCAGGCCGCCCCGCAGATGGTTTCGCGTACCCTGACGGTAAACGGTGTGTCCAAAAGCCACGCCATGACCGGCTGGCGTCTGGGCTATGCGGGAGGGCCGCAATGGCTGATTGCCGCCATGCAGATCCTGCAATCACAAAGTACCTCCAACCCCAGCAGTATTTCGCAGGCTGCGGCGGTCGCAGCGCTTACCCATTCAGCCAATTTCTTCGACGGCTGGCTCAACGTGTTAGATAAACGCCGCCAACAGGTGCTGGGAATGATTGCCGCCACCGATGGCCTGAGCGCCACCACTCCCCAGGGGGCATTCTATGTGTTTGCCAACTGCCAGGCGCTTATGGGCCGGGTAACCCCTGGCGGCGAAATCCTTCGCGACGACAGCGCGCTGGCGAACTGGCTATTAGAACAAACCCAGGTGGCCGTTTTACACGGCTCCGCGTTTGGAATGCCGGGGTATTTGCGTATTGCGTATGCGGTAGAAGATGGCCTGCTGACTCAAGCCTGCCAGCGGATAGCGGGCGCCTGCGCGCAATTGCGTTAAAGGCGTGTGCTGGCGCAGCGGCTACCCACGCGGCGGCAAACCACGCTCGGTCTGAAAAATGCCGTGCTTATCGCCTACCTTGCCGATAAGCACGTTGTCATCACGATAGCTCGCCGGGTCATCGCGACATTCTCTTTCCCGGTTTTCCACTCCACCGTTGCGGCCACCACCGCACGCGGCAGGAATAGCATCCTGCGCATAGCTAATAATAAAGCAACCTCCTTGCAGCTGAATTTATACCAGCCCCACAAAATAGATTTTCGTTATTTTGTTTATGCTATAAAAAACACAATGCTAACAGCTATCCCCGAATGTTGAACACGTGCAAGGTTTCAGAAATTATGATATAGTTCGCGTTTTAATGGATAGTGATTAAGGTTGAAATATTGAAAACGGCCAATTTTTCTGAGTTGATAAAAATAGCAGCGCTACAACTGTTCAGAGAAAAAGGGTTTAGCAATGTCTCAACCCGTGATTTGACGCAGAAAATGAATATTTCCAGAAGTCATATCTATCACTATTATCGAGACTGGGAAACGCTCAAGAAATCCACTATTCAGTATATGTTTGAAAATGACATACAAGAATGTCATGCGTTTTTAAACGCGTCAGAAAAAATGAGCGCTAGTGAAAGAGTAAACCTCTATATCAGAACGCTGTTACCCGATGCACCTTCGGCACACTGGCTGCTCTACCTTGAACTATGGCCAATGGCAGCACGCGATGCGGATTATGCTAAATTAGTGCACGATCACTCCCTGCAATGGATCACTATTCTTGAAGGCATCATTAGCGTAGGGATGCAGGAAGGCGAGTTCCTTGCGGAAAACGCCGCTACCTCAGCCAGACAAATAAACACATTAATTGATGGGTATTCCAGCTTGCTGATCCTCGATTATTCAGAAGACAGACGCAGCATTTTTCTTAATGAAATATCTGAGCTTGCCTTTAAAATCCTTAAAAAGAATTTCTGAGTGGGTGAAGCAAGGTAGCGTATCAGTTAACCCTTTTTTATATTGAGATAACTCAAAATACGCTGCATTTTACTTTCTGCCGTCGTATTTCCTGGCGCAGTGCTGTCTATCCAGGTCTCATCGGCTTCAGGATGCGGACCTGACAGGATGATGTTTCCCTTGCCATACCGGTACTTACCAATGGCGATATCTCCATTCTTGTAGTAAGCGATCGGCTGGAATCCAGTACTTGAGATACTACTGTTGAGATAAGGCCCATCCTGGTAGTAAAAAGGCTCTTGTTTATTATTCCATGTCAGTTGCAGGGTATAATCGCCTTCATCAACGGCCTGCGAACCGGGTCTCCCCACCTCTGACTCTAAAGGCGCATCAATAATCCCTATCCAGTCTTTGTCGGCAAGATAGGCCCCCATACAAAGACCAAGAAAGGATTTGCCGCTTTTCACAAAATTACGGATAGCCTCTGCCCCTTCATCACCCAGGGCTTGATAAGATCCGGGTATATCCTGACCGCCGCCAGGTTGAATATAGAGATCGAATTTTTTCAGTGTTTGCGCATTTAATTTCAGCTTTTCTTTTTCACCAACATAAGAAATGTGCAGAGGCAGACCTGTCGCGACCAGCGATTTTACCACCATTTCAGAACAACCCGGGCACCCGGCCTCCCCGCGATAAACGGCGACATGATAACTCTCTGATTGCGAGGGCTTTGCCTGCACCGATGCAGTGAAAAAGGCGAAAGAAAAGGCAATCGTTAGTATTTTTGCTTTTTTACGTCTGGTGCCCTGGAAAAAAATTTTCATGTCAGTAGATCCCCTGGTTATGTAGTGTCATGGCTAATCACAGCGTATCACTTTTGGATCCCGCAGATGATGACGATAAATTAGAGCATTCGCTCAAATTTATCCTCACCCTCAAATTTGTCAAGCCGTTTTAGTTAAAAAAAATAATGTTTCTTTATTCTTTAAAGTAAAGGCGACAATATTTTATAAATATCTTTTAATGAGATATTCTCATATCTTATTGTCTTCTCAATAACATTAAATACCGAAGAGAGGGTGAAAAAAGAGTCGATCATGCTCCATGTAATACCGCGGTCGTCTTACCGGGCAAACGTCAACGTTGGCGTACTGGTCTCGCTACACAGCGATGGCAGTTCAGTAACAGCACCACATGGCATGCTTTACATAAATCATCATTATATTCATGTAGTTATAAAAACAACGTCACATGCGCCTTGATCCATCAGCACATTCAATAATACTGTATATAAAAACAGTATTCGAGGATCGATACCATGCAGTTTACTCGGCCAACTGAGATTTCGCCCCCACTCATGCTCCCCCTCTTCTCCGAGAGGGTACCCTGCGGATTTCCCAGCCCCGCTCAGGATTATGTTGAAGACAGGCTGGATCTCAATAAATTATTGATAAAACATCCGAGTGCTACTTACTTCATCAAAGTCAGCGGAGAGTCTATGCGTGATGCCGGCATCAGTGATGGAGACCTTTTAGTGGTTGACCGCTCACTGTCTGCCGTACATGGTGATATCGTCATCGCGGCTATCGCAGGTGAATTCACCGTGAAAGAACTTCGCACTCATCCTTTTTTACAGCTAGTGCCGCACAATCGCGATTACGCTTCCATTTCGTTTCATAATGCCGAAGAGTTAGAAATATTTGGCGTGGTCATTTTTAGCATTAAAGCGCATAAATAATTATGTTTGCCCTCGTCGATGTCAATAACTTCTATACTTCTTGTGAAACGGTTTTTCGCCCTGATTTAAAGGGAAAGCCTATTGTGGTCGTGTCCAATAACGATGGTTGCATTATTTCTCGCTCTGCCGAAGCAAAATCCCTCGGTATAAAAAACGGTGAGCCTTTCTTTAAAATAAAAAATAACCCTTATTATTCCAGTGTTCATTTTTTCAGTTCTAACTATGCGCTTTATGCCGACCTCAGTGACCGTGTTATGCAAACGCTCACGGCAATGTCTCCGTCAATAGAAATCTACTCCATCGATGAAGCCTTTATTAATTTATCCGGAGTAATGAATTGCGTCCCCTTATCCACCTTCGGCCATGAAATAAGAACTCACGTATTGAAAAATACTGGCTTAACGGTGGGTGTAGGTATTGCGCAAACCAAGACATTAGCCAAGCTCGCTAACCATGCCGCCAAGACATGGCGCGGCACGGGCGGCGTTGTCGACTTATCCAATATTGTGCGCCAACGCAGGCTACTCGCCCTTGTCCCTGTTGAAGAGGTCTGGGGCGTTGGGCGAAAAATGAGTAAAAAACTTAATTTAATGGGTATCAATACCGCTCTGGATCTGGCTGAAAGCTCATTATGGGTCATAAAAAAGCACTTCAATGTGGTGCTGGAAAGGACCGTTCGCGAACTGCGTGGTGAGCCATGTTTTGAGCTACAAGAATTTTCCCCAACAAAACAACAGATTATTTGTAGTCGCTCTTTTGGCAATCGGGTAACGCAGTATTCAGATATGCATCAAGCCATTTGCGCCTATGCTGAGCGAGCAGCAGAAAAATTACGCAGTGAGCATCAATTTTGCCGCTTCGTTAGCGTATTTGTTCGGACGAGTCCGCACGCCGTTAATGAAACATATTATGGCAACCAAGCGTCAATGAAGCTATTAACGCCGTCTAATGATACTCGTGACATTATAAATTGTGCCACAAACTGCCTGCAGAGAATTTGGATTGATGGTTATCGATATATGAAAGCCGGTGTTATGCTTGCTGATTTCTTCAGTAATGGCATAGCGCAGCTAAACTTATTTGACGATAACGCGCCGCGCAAAAACAGTGCTGCGTTAATGGACGTTATCGACCAATTAAATCAATCCGGGAAAGGAAAAGTTTGGTTTGCCGGTCAGGGGATCGAAAAGTCCTGGGCGATGAAGCGTGAAATGCTTTCCCCGGCTTACACCACCCGATATTCAGACCTACCGGTCGCGAAATGAATGTACGCAGGTAATGACATCGCTTCGGGTGAAGGTCACTGCGTTTACCAGGCCTACGCAATCAGCGATAACGCCTTTGCAGCGCGGAAATCCCCTCCGCTCGTCAATGAGGCCTGCCTGACCGCCGGCGGACGAGGTGCTGCTTTTGCGCGCAGCCCGTCTACCGCACGAGGTTGCGGATGAGCAGCACCGCGGCATTCGCTTGACACTGTACATTAATACAGTAAAACTATCGCCCGCGATCAGCATACAGAGGACAGAAGATGTTTGTGGAACTGATTTATGACAAGCGCAATTTTGCCGGGCTGCCGGGTGCCAGAGAGACCATTCTTAACGAACTGACCAAACGCATGCAGCGCATTTTCCCGGAAGCGGAAGTGCGGGTGAAGCCGATGATGACGCTGCCGGCGATCAACACCGACGCCAGCAAGCATGAAAAAGAGCTGATCAGCCGTACGGTGCAGGAGATGTTTGAAGAAGCGGATATGTGGCTCACTGAAGAGTGATGCCGCCCGTCGTTGGCAGCGGCCATCTCTTTAAGAGCTTTCCCGGATGTGGCAGAGCAACGGGTAACTGTACAATAGCGGCGGTTGCAGACTGGCAATGCAACCTTCGCTCACCTGCTGGCTCTTGCATACGGCCAGCAGGTGAGCCCTACCAGCCTCCCCTCATCGCCCTTACAGCGTCTCCGGTAGCGCCGCCATCATCCGATCCACCAGCTCGCGATGCTGATGGACCTTCCCGCATTTAACAATGATCTGCCTGGCGTTGTCATAGCCCGGGGCCCACAACCGGTTATTGAGCAGAACGTCCTTATAGACCGCGATCAGCGGTTTGTTCCACGCCGCCGCCATATGCACCACCGAGGTGTCCGGAGAGATAATCAGCTCCGCCTGGGCAATCAGCGCCATCGCATGGTGCAGCGTGTTAAACGGATTAATCACCACCTCCGGCGGCAGCGGGATGCGGATCTCACGCCGATGATCGAGCAGAATAACCGCCAGCCCCGGATGGCGAGCCCGCAGCTTGTCGAGCAGTTCGGCCAGCTGCGTCTGGGAGAGACTCCGGTCGGCATGGCCGGCAAAAATATTAATCACTACCGCTTTTCCGCTCAGCGACGCCAGATACTGCGCCACCTCCTGCATAATCGGCCCGGGCACCGCCAGGTCGTAAGTGTCCAGACCGCGAGTGTCCAGTTTGAGATAGTCGGCGATCAACGCGAACGTTTTCGTCACGTGCCAGTGCTGGCAGTCAAAATCAAACGAGTGAGAGTAGTGTTTAATCGATGGCCATTTATTAAACCCGAGCACTGATTTGGCTTTTATTTGTCGGAAAAGCCGCAGGCGATGCACGGGAATATCGAACAGCGAAGGGTCAATAATAATATCGTACTTATTATTAGCCAGTTCATTAATGACGTCACGGGGAACGTTATGGTTAAATTTACGCAAAAAGTCAGCGGAATTGACCGGCTCAGCTTCATAAATATGGCGGATCCGCGGGTTATAGCGCATCACCTGGCTGTTAGAGGTCGTCAGTAGAAAATCAACGATATAACCTGACTGATGCAGGCATTTTACCAGCGCGGAATCCACCACCACATCGCCGACCGCCCCCTCATTACGCATGAGTAAGACAGTTTTCGCGGACGACAAATCCACCGGCTGACGGCGTCGGCGGTCCCAGAGCGCTTTCGCCACTCCCACCCGCAGGGCATTACGTACTTTCTTAGTAAAGTAATTCCGCCGTCTGTTGAGCTCCCTTATTTTATTAAACTTCTTGCGTGGGGAACCCTGCATGGTTGCATCGTGCATCATCCTAACCTCATTACGGCAATTATTAATATTCTGTGTCGTCCGATAGAGACTGAGCGAAATAAAAAAAGTTCGATTGAAAATGAAAATCATTCTTTTTTTTATTTACAAAACTCATCTGCTGCGCCTGCGAGATTGCACCACAGCACTGTGAAGCAATAATGAGCGAATGGTGAATTTCCCGGCCCACCGTTGGCAGGCTGACGCAACAGCGCTAAGCTGGCGGCTTGATGATGTCAGGAGGACGCTATGCTTGAAGCAGTAGAAGGTAATATCCACCAGCGCCTGTGCGCGCTGCTCGACGAACACCAGGCGCGCTACCGGGTGATGGCGCACGACGCGGTCGGCCAGTGCGAAGCCGTCTCGGCGATCCGCGGCACCGCGCTTGGCCAGGGCGCAAAAGCGCTAGTCTGTAAAGTAAAAGGAAACGGCGTCAACCAGCATGTGCTGGCGATCCTCGCCGCCGATCAGCAGGCCGATCTCGCCAGCCTGGCCCGGCATATCGGCGGCAGCAAAGCCTCGCTGGCCAGTCCGGCGGAAGTGGATGCCCTCACCGCCTGCGTGTTCGGCGCCATTCCCCCCTTCAGCTTCCATCCGGCGCTGCGGCTGGTGGCCGACCCGCTGCTGTTTGAGCGCTTTCCGCAAATCGCCTTTAACGCTGGACGCCTGGATCGGTCGATCATTCTCGATACCGAGGATTATTTACATATCGCCCGACCGGAGATCGCGACCTTTCGCCGCCTTAGCTAACCGGGCATCCGCCCTGATTTTCGCCGCATGGCGTAAAAATCCTGTTTATTCACGCCACGATGCGTAGAGTAAGCGGGATATTTTTTGGCTTTCTTTTTTTGGCAAGGACCTCTGTACATGTTTGATACCACCCTGTTGATCCTGCTGGGTCTGGCGGCGCTCGGCTTTATTAGCCATAACACCACCGTAGCGATCTCCATCCTCGTGCTGATTATCGTGCGCGTTACACCGCTGAATACCTTCTTTCCCTGGATTGAGAAACAGGGGCTGACCGTCGGGATCATTATTTTAACCATCGGCGTGATGGCGCCTATCGCCAGCGGTACGCTGCCGCCCTCGACGCTGATCCACTCCTTTATGAACTGGAAATCACTGCTGGCGATTGCGGTCGGGGTGTTTGTTTCGTGGCTCGGCGGGCGCGGCGTAGCGCTGATGGGCACCCAGCCGCATCTGGTGGCCGGGCTGCTGGTCGGTACGGTACTCGGCGTCGCCCTGTTTCGCGGCGTCCCGGTCGGGCCGCTGATTGCCGCCGGGATCATCTCATTGTTTATTGGGAAGTCGTAGCCAGGCTACCGTGATAGCGGCCCGGCGTCTGTCCGAGTCCTTTTTTAAACATGGTGATGAAGGCGGTGGTGGAGTCGTAGCCCAGCGCCTGGGCCGTTTGCTGCACCGTCTGCCCGCGGATCAGCAGCTGCAGCGCGAGGATCAGCTGCAGCTGATGGCGCCAGCGGCGAAAGCTCAGCCCCGTTTCGCGCACTACCAGGCGGGCCAGATTGCGCTCGCTCATCGCAAACACCGCCGCCCACTGGCTCAGGGTCTGCCAGCGCGCCGGATCCTCGGCCATCATCGTCACCATCTGACGAATTTTCGGGTGGTTTGATACCGGCAGCTGCAGGTGCTCCTGCGGCTGCCGGGGCAGCTCATCAAACAGAACCTGCACCAGCCGGGCCGTGGCAGGGGCGGCCAGCAACTCCCCGCCGCGTTCCGCCAGGGTGAGGATCAGCTCCCGCACCAGTGGGGAAATCTTTAACGTACAGCAGCGGTCCGGCATCGGCGCGGCGCCCGGCTCGATGAACAGGAAACACACCTGGGCACCGGGGGTGGCGCGGTTACTGTGGGAAAGCTGTCCCGGGACCCACACCGCATACTGCGGCGGCACCATCCACATCGCGTTCTCCACCTCGCAGGTCAAGGCGCCGTGCAGGGCGAGGATCAGCTGCCCCTTACGGTGAGAATGCGCCGGAATATACTGCTCCGCCTCCACCACCTGAATACGAAAGGCAATGGCCGATTCGTGGCCACTGTCCGGTTCATAACCATCCAGACCCAGTCCGATCATCATGTTGTCCGATATTAGCGATAATCTGTCATTTTAGCTTGATTTAAACAGGAGACAAAGTCGCTATCGTAACCCCCTCGTTAGTTACCTTGAGAATGATATGTCTTCTGTGATCTCCTCTACCGGCCGCCGCCCCGCGCTGCTGATTGCCGGTATCTTGCTCATCGCCACTACCCTGCGCGTGGTCTTTACCGGCGCGGCGCCGCTGCTGGACGCGATTCGTAGCGACTATGGCCTGACCACCGCGCAGACCGGGCTGCTCACCACCCTGCCGCTGCTGGCCTTTGGCCTTGTCTCGCCGCTGGCGGCAGGGGTTGCCCGCCGGTTCGGCATGGAGCGCAGCCTGCTGCTGGCGATGCTGCTGATCTGCGCCGGCATTGCCCTGCGCTCCCTGCCCTCCGCTGCACTGCTGTTTATCGGCACGGCAGTGATCGGCTGCGGTATTGCGCTGGGCAATGTCCTGCTGCCCGGACTGATTAAACGGGATTTCTCGCAGCATGTCGCGCGGATGACCGGCGCCTATTCCCTGACGATGGGTGCGGCGGCGGCGCTCGGCTCGGCGCTGGTGGTGCCTGTGGCGATGGCCGGATTCGGCTGGCGTGGCGCGCTGTTGCTGCTGATGATCTTCCCGCTGCTGGCGATCCTCAGCTGGCTGCCGCAGTCCCGGCGCCGGGCGGAGGCGCCATTGACCGGCTCAGGCGCCATGCACAACCGGGGGATCTGGCGGTCGGCGCTGGCCTGGCAGGTGACGCTGTTCCTCGGCATCAACTCGCTGGTCTATTACGTGATTATCGGCTGGCTGCCGTCGATTCTGCAGAGTATGGGCTATAGCGAAGCGCAGGCCGGCTCGCTGCATGGCCTGCTGCAGCTGGCGACCGCCGCCCCCGGTCTGGCGATACCGTTGATCCTGCATCGGCTGCGCGACCAGCGCGGGATCGCGGTGCTGGTCGCCCTGATGTGCGCCATCAGCGCCGCCGGGCTGTGGCTGCTGCCAGGGCTGGCGATCGGCTGGACGCTGCTGTTCGGCTTTGGCTCCGGAGCTACCATGATCCTCGGCCTGACGTTTATCGGCCTGCGCGCCAGCTCGGCGCACCAGGCCGCGGCGCTGTCAGGGATGGCGCAGAGCGTCGGCTATCTGCTGGCCGCCTGCGGGCCGCCGCTGATGGGCAGGATCCACGATGCCAATGGCGACTGGCATATTCCGCTGCTGGCGGTGGCGCTGATTTCGCTGGTGATGGCGGTCTGCGGCGCCCTCGCCGGACGAGACCGGGAAATCCATTCCTGAAGATGACCGGCAGCGCCCGCTGCCGGTGGGTTTATTGTGCCGCGGCGCGAATCAGCGCCTGTACCAGCGGCGAGGGACGCCCATCCAGCGCGTGGCGTTCATGCTGGAACAACGTGGCGACAAAAAACGGGTGCGTCACCAGCTCGACGGCGCGGATCTCGCCCTCTTCATCCCAGCCGGTGACGCGCAGATCGCCCTGTTCCAGCTCTCCAGCAAACGCGCTGTCCACCCCGTACCGGCAGTGGTAGCCCTCTTCAATGCTCTCCCGGCCATAGGCGCGGGCAATCAGCGTATTCGCCCGCAGCTCGACGACGGCGGAGGTCTCCACCAGCGAACAGCTGAGGGGAGCGATCACCATCCGCCCTTCGTTGTCAGTTTCCGCATGACCGGCATCCTGCCAGCCGAGCACGTTACGGGCGTATTCAATCACCGCGTGCTGAAAGCCGCCGCAGGTGCCGAGGAAAGGGATGCCGTTTTCGCGGGCATAGCGGATCGCGGTAAAGGCCCCCTGCGGATGACGATACGGGCTACCGGGAACGACCCAGATGGCATCGTACTCGGCCAGCGCCTCGCCGGAGACAATCGACGGGGTGGCGAGCCAGTCATATTTCACCGGCTGCTCCAGCACGGCGGCAGCATCGTCTATCGCCAGGGGAATGGCCTGATGGGCAACAATATCGGGGTGATAATCGCCGACGAGGGCGAGGCGTAAAGGGGTTTTCATAGCAGGTTCCTTATGTCTGGACGAGACGAGCAGCACAAGGCACGTCAGGATAGCGATCCCTCCTGTGGAACACAATCCTTATTTTCGCCCCACCGCCCCCGCCGGCGGGTAAGGTATACTGGAGCAAGCGTGAAAGGGAGAAAGGATGAAAAGTAAGCTTTTGGTCAGCGCCTGCCTGATGGGATTCCAGGTGCGGTATAACGGTAGCGAGAAGGCACAGCTGGCGGCGACGCTGTCCCGCTGGCAGCAGACGGGGCGGCTGGTGATCCACTGCCCGGAGCTGGCGGCCGGTCTGTCCACGCCCCGTCTGCCGGCGGGGATGTACTTGCCGGGCGGGCGCGGATCGTGGAAAGCGACGGCCGCGACGTCACGGGACATTACCAGCTGGCCGCCTGGCTGGCGCTCAGCGCCGCCCGGGAAGCGGGCTGTCAGGCAGCGTTACTCACCGATGGCAGCCCTACCTGCGGCAGCCAGTTTGTCTATGACGGTTCCTTTCGCGGACGACGCAAAGCGGGCGCCGGGGTCGCGGCCGATCTGCTGCGCGCCCACGGCATCACGGTATTTTCCGACGGGCAAATCCCGCAGTTGCTCGCCTGGATGGCACAGAGGGAGCAGGATGATGATTCAATGTAAACGGGTGTATGACCCGCAGGAAAGCAGCGACGGCTACCGGGTGCTGGTCGACCGTCTCTGGCCGCGGGGGATGAAAAAAGAGGCGCTGGCCTGTGATGAATGGTGTAAGGCGTTAACGCCTTCCGCTGAGCTGCGAAAAGCCTTTCACGGCGAGGCGATCGATTTCGCCCACTTCAGTCAGCGCTATCGCCAGGAGCTCGACGCCCATCGTGAAACGGGCCTGCGGCTGGCGGCGCTGGCGCAGCGCCAGCCGTTGACGCTACTGTACGCAGCGAAGAACACCGAGCAGAATCATGCCCGGGTGCTGGCCGCCTGGCTGGCGGCCCTGCCGGTTACGATTTAGTCGGATGATCCCGGCGCCACAGCGCCCACTCGTCGAGGGTTTCGCCGCTGGGTAGTTTGCACTGGGTGCTGACGCCCTGCGGCGTTTGCACCGGCACCCGGGTACCGCCGGATTGCTGACAGTACACCGCCGCGGGATTGGCCATGCCGATGGTTTTCGTCGGCGCGGTGGACTGCGGCTGGGTACAGCCGGCTAATACCAGTGGCAGAATAGCCAGTAACTTTTTCATCGTTCCTCCCTTTCCTGAATGCCCGGGGATTTTAGCCTGAATCTCCACGTTTTCTCCATCTTGCCTGCACTTTTCCCCCGTAGAGTAGCCCCTGTTCTCGAACTGACCAGAGAACAGATCATTCCATAATCAATGAGTTTTTCCCCGTCGCCCCCGACGGGGCTTTTTTTCCTGCCGCGTGGACAAGTATTCCCCAAACAGATGTGATAAATTTAAAAATATCACTGTTTATTCGACGCTGATGTCCGTTTGCAGCCCATTATGCTGGGGTGACGTTTGGCGTGCTGGAGCTGTATTATTCATGTCAGATTTTATTCTTGCCCGGGTGTCGCAAACCCTCGCTGCGGAACAGTCCCTGGAAACCCTGGTGCGCCAGCTGCTGGAGATGCTTGAGGCGGTGACCCGAATGGAGTCCACCTATCTTACCCGCATCGATATCAACGCCCAGCGGCAGCAGGTGATGTTCGCCCATAACAGCAGCGAAATGCAGATCCCGGAAGGATTCTCCGTCCCCTGGGATGAATCCCTGTGCAAACGCGCCCTTGAGGATCAGTGCACGTTTAGCAACGACGTGGCCCATCGCTGGCACTCCTGCATCGCCGCCCAGGAGCTGGGGATCGCCACCTTTTTAAGCATTCCCGTCCGCCTGGCCGATGGCTCTCTGTTCGGTACCCTCTGCGCCACCAGCCGACAGAAGCAACCTTATAATCTCGAAGGTGAACAGGTGATGGGCCTGTTCGCGAAGCTCATTTCCCACTACGTGGAAAAAGACACCCTGGTGCAACAGCTGCAGGCGGCTAACGTCGCGCTGGAGCTGCACTCGTCGACCGATGAGCTCACCCAGCTTCCAAATCGCCGTGCGCTGTTTAAGCAGCTGGCGTTACACTTTGCCTCCGCCCGCGCCCAGCAGCAGCAAGTCTCGCTGATTTTTATCGATCTCGACGGTTTCAAAGCCATTAACGATCGGTTCGGTCATCCGTGCGGCGACAGCTTTCTGGTGCAGGTCGGCGAACGACTCACTGCCGTCGCGCGCCGTGAGGATATCGTTGGTCGCCTTGGCGGCGATGAGTTTTTGATCGTCGGTAGCGCCCAGGATCCCGCGGCGCAGCAAGCGTATGTCGCGATCCTGCGCCAGGCCCTGTGCGGTGTCTACTTCCTCGGCGAGCAGCGTATCGACTATGAGGGAGCCAGTTTCGGGGTGATCATCTGCGATCCGCAGAGTATCGATGTTGAAGCGGCCTTGCGCGCCGCCGATGAGGCGATGTACCAGGATAAGAAGTCCCGCCGTCAGGAGAATTTCATTCATATTGACTAAAGTACCGTGATATCCAGTATCATGCTGGGCATCATTCGTGGGTACAGGGACACTATCATGAAATTGGGTATTCTTTTCCCGGTGGCGATCTTTATCATCGCCGTCGTCTTTCTCGGCTGGTTTTTCGTCGGCGGCTATGCGGCGCCGGGTGGGGCATAATGAAAAAAAGCACCATTATCATGCTGGTTGTCGCCATCGTGGCGGTGGCTGGCAGCCAGTTCGGCTGGTGGTGATCGCGGCGGCGATATTGCGGAGTTATCCTATCCCATCAACAAGTTAACCCTTTACACTCACGTTATCCACCGCGGCATTCTCTGCCCCGGGGAAAGCAGAATAGCGGGAGAAGTAAGGGATGAAAAAACCGATCGTGTTACCGTTGATTATTGCGCTGTGCACGCTGTTATCGGGATGCATTATTGACGATGGGTACCACGCCCATCGCCATCACCACCATCATCACTATCATGACGATGATTAATCCTTCAGGCTGTTGATGGGCCGATAAGACAGGGCGAACCGCGGTTCGCCCGTTGACGCTTAATCCTGACGCTCATCGCCGAGGAAAATAAAGCCGAGAGGAATAGCGAAGAGCGCGGTAAAGACAATGCTGTAAACCGTCACCATCGCCCCCTGCAGGAAGAACATGGACGTCGTCCACTCCGAGTACGGCATATTATACTCGCTCACCACACCCCCGAAGGTCGCCCGCCCCACTACCGCCAGCGCGATAGCAAACACCGCCGCGAGCGACAGACAGTATTTTTTGCAGTTTTTATTGCTGAGGAGTTTTTGCAGAATCATCGGGGCTTCCTTTTTGCTGAGCGATAAACGGCTGTATATGTAACACCAATGCAATAAAAAATGAAGGGTTTTTGTTACAAGGCAGAATAAGAGACGGCGGGCCGGTCAGCGGGTAACCGGCCCGTGGGGATCAGGACTGCAGGGTAGCCAGGCGCGCGGCAAACCCAACGAAAACCAGACCAATCAGGCTGTTGCCCAGTTTTGCCAGCTTCTTGCGGGTTTTGACGTAGCGGGTGACAAACGAGCCGGAGAGGATCAAAAAGCTCATATAGCAGAAGCTAATCACCTCGAGGGTCAGCGCCAGAATAAAGAACGCCACGCCGGGCGCTTTGGCGTTAACATCGATAAACTGCACGAAAAACGACACATAGAACAGAATCGCTTTCGGATTGGTCAGACTCAGGGTCAGAGAGCGCTTGAGGATCGCGCTCGCCGGCTCCGCGCTGGCATCGGTCTGGCCATCGCGCTGGGTCAGCACCGCGTAGAGCATTTTGCCCCCCAGCCACAGCAGGTAGATCGCCCCGAGGTAGCGGACGACGTTAAACAGCACCGGCGTGGTCTTAATCAGCGTCGCCACGCCGGCAAAGGCCAGAAACATCAGCACCGCGTCGCCAATAAAGACGCCCGCCGCTGCCAGATAGCCTTTCTTCACGCCGTGGGCAATGCCCGTCTTCAGCACAAAAAACGTATTAGGACCAGGGACGAGGATGATAAACACCGCCCCGACCAGGTAGGTCAAATAATTCAGAACACCAAACTCAGCGAACACTCTGCACTCCTTCGCGCACGACTAAAACATGATCCGGCTCACGTTACCCCAACTGTCGGGATTTTGAAAGCGCAGCCTGTGCGGGAAGGTTAATAGACGGAAGGTTCACCCAGCGGGCGGGTTTTAAATCGACGGTGTACCCACAGATACTGCTCGGGGGCGCGCAAAATCTCGCGCTCGATGACCTTGTTGATATAGCCAGCGGCGATCTGCTTATCTTCACCCGGATAATCATTCATCACTTCGCTAATGTGCAGACTGTAGCCCTTACGACCCAGCTTGCGTACCATACTGATGCTCAGCATTTTCGCACCCGATAAACGGGACAGGACATAGGTGCCGTTGGTGGTCGCCGCCTGCGGGACAGAGAAAAACGGCGCAAACACGCTGCCCTTAGGACCGTAATCCTGGTCGGGAGCAAACCACACCGCTTCGCCTGATTTTAAGGCATGCACCAGACCGGTCAGGTTGTTGCGATCGATCATCGCTTTGTTCGAACGCAGGCGACCACGGGTTTGCACCCACTCCATCAGCGGGCTGTTGTGCGGACGATAAGTGGCCATCATTGGACGGCACAGTCCCATCGCGCGTCCGCCCAGCTCCAGCGACATAAAATGCACGCCGACCACCATCACCCCTTTGCCGCCGCTAAGCGCATGATTAAGATTGGCGAATCCTTCGACATCAAACCATTTCTTGACCCGCTCGTCGCTCCAGAACCAGGCCATGCCGGTTTCGATAAGCCCCATTCCCAGCGACATAAAGTTTTGATCGATCAGGGTCTCGCGCGCCGCCGGCGACATGTCCGGGAAGCAGAGCTCAATATTGCGCCGGGCGATATGTTCGCGGCGTTTGAGAAAGCGTCGGGAGAGCCGACCCGCGCTGGTGCCAATAAAATGCAGCAGCGGATAAGGCAGTTGCACGATTAACCAGAGGATGCCGAGCCCAAACCAGGTCAGCCAGTTGCGCGGGTGTAAAAGTTGTTTATTAAATACGCAGGCCATGATTTTTCCTGTAAACATTCATTATGTGGTAACGCTTAAGGAAAACAGAATCCATTTATCATCATTAGGCGGTACGTACAGCAACTTCGACAATACTAATCCGCTGAAATTCACTCCGGCAAGTAAAAAACAACTTGCTGACAAAAAAACATAATTGCGGCACATATGTTACCAAATGTAAACTTAAATCTTACCCCTCTCTTAATATATTCATCGTGCATATCATTTTCACGCTAATCATCAGCGTTACTATCAGAATAACCGAAACCCGCCGCGAGAACGCCTTGTCTGCCGGGGACTGAGCCCGCTCAGCCACGTGGCCCGCAGCCTGCCCGCCTCACCAGGATAGTCGGCTGTACCGCGAAAGAATTAAAGCGCTCCAGCTTCAGAGTGAAACATTTTTTATCCGTCGGCATAAGGAATATTAAAATCGCCTTAAGGGAATAATTAAGAATAGACTTATTTAAAGATGCTTTAAAAATAAGCGTCTTGCCAGTTGTTTGCACTTTAATACCGCCCTCACCCGCCGTAAAAAAAATATTTCTTTACGCCTTATATGCATAAAGCGCGGCATTTAGCGCGGACAGTGACCCGACATCGGGTCACTGTGGGGCAAATCGCAGCGAAGGCGTGAACGACGCCCTGGCCGCAGAGGATCAGTAAGTGTGGAAATATTGCTGGATCAGCTGCGGATCTTTCGTTTGCGTCAGCGCGGTCATCAACAGAATACGCGCTTTCGCTGGGTTGAGGGAGTCGGACACCAGCCCGGGCTGGCTGTCATCCGGCGGCACGACACCGCTGCCGGTACGGGAGGCGCGAACCACCACGATACCCGCCTGCTGCGCTTTTTTGATGCCCGCAGCGCTACGTACCGACACCGACCCCGCCCCGGTTCCGGCATAGATAATACCGTCGGCATGATGGGCGATCGCCGCATCGTACATATACTCCGGGTCGTCCTGGTAACCATAAATGATCACCACTTTCGGCAGGGTCTTCAGTTGGCGGACATCGAACACCGAGCGCAGGGTGTGAATTTTATCCACGCGCGTCTCGAACTGGGGTTTTCCGCCCACCACGACGCCAAGGTAGCCCTCCTCCGGCGCCCGGAAGGTATCCAGCGAAGTGGCATTGGTTTTGGTGACGAAGCGCGCCGCGCCGATGCGGTCGTTCAGCACCACCATTACCCCGCGTCCCCGGGCATCAGGATCGGCAGCGACCGTGACCGCTTCCAGCAGGTTCATCGGCCCGTCGGCGCTTATCGCCGTCGCCGGACGCATCGCCGCGCTAAAGACCACCGGCTTGTTGCTTTTCACCGTGAGATTGAGGAAATAAGGGGTTTCATCGAGGGTGTCCGTGCCGTGGGTGATCACCACGCCATCGACATCATCCCGGGCCAATAACGCATTCACCCGCTTCGAGAGTTCCAGAATAATGTCACTGGTCATATTCTCACTGCCGATATTCGCCACCTGCTCGCCTTCGACGTGGGCGATTTTACTCATTTCCGGTACGGCGTTAATCAGCGTCTGCACCCCAATCGCCCCGGCCTTATAACCCGTTGTCTGGGTATTGCTGGCAGCCGAACCGGCAATCGTCCCGCCGGTGGCTAAAATAACGATATGCGGTAGGCGCGTCTCGCTAAACGCCAGGCTGCTCATCGTCAGTAACGCAATGGTAAGTAATGCTCTAAAATTCATACAGGCCACTCCCTTCATAGACATTAATCAAACTAACGCTTGCTTAATGCAAAGGGCTTGCCAGAATTTATTTATTTTTTTGGGGGGAAATGGTTAACTATCAGACAATAATAAGGTTCTCGCATCAACATCGCCCAAATCTGGTGCACGGCTGGCTCTGAACCGGGCAGGCGCTATGAACCTGATACATTCTGGGTACTAACCTGTTCAGCAACAAATAACACAACACGCATTGCGATCAGATTATCGACACTTCCGTCACCCGCGAGGTCATTTTTGCCCGCCAGGTAACGCGTACGGAGAACAGAAATGCGTATTGCCCTGAAGTCAGCGCTGATGCTGACGACCAGAGTCATTCAGATCATTAACCCTGAACTGCACCGGCATATGCAACGAACGGCCTTAATCGCCCTAACGCTGGCGCAGAGGCTGGGGCTGCCTGCCGAGCGGCAACAGACCATCTTTTGCGCCGCGCTGCTGCATGATATCGGCGTGCTGGGAGATAAACGCACCATTCATTCGCTGGATGCCATCGATAACATCTACGATCCGCATCAGCGCCAGGGAGCGGCGATGCTGGAAGGGTTAGTAACCTTTCTGCCCATTGTCCCCTTCATTCGCGATCACCATTTTAGCCCGGACCACCGGGGTAGCCGCGAACAGCATATTGTCTACTTTGCCGATGCCTTTGAACGGCTGCTGCCTGCCGGGAGTCACGTGGCCGCCTGGCCCACGCGGGCAGTAGTGGAGCAGTTCGTGTCTTTGCACCGGGAAATCGATCCACCGCTGTGCGATATGCTGTGTGAGGTCGCTGAAAATGCGAACTTCTGGCAGCATCTTCATCCCGGCCATATTCAACGGCTGCTGGAGATCATTGCCCCTATCAACACGCTGTATCTGGATATTCATGGTCTGAAAGATGTCTGCCTGCTGATTGCCAAAATTGTCGACACCTACAGCAGCTTTACCGCCAGCCATAGCATCATGGTGGGGGAAATTGCCCGCCAGCTTGCCCGCTGGATGCCGCTGCCGGAGCCCACCTGCCAGCAAATTCAGATTGCCGGCTACCTGCATGATATTGGCAAGGTCTATATCCCGCTCTCCATCCTCGAAAAAGAGGGCGAGCTGGATGAGGACGAACTGAACCAGGTGCGCGAGCACAGCTATATGACCGGCGAGATCCTCAGCGACTATAGCGAACTTGGCGACATTATTAACTGGGCGTCGAATCACCATGAAAAACTGGACGGCAGCGGCTACCCTCTGCATCTCGAAAAAAATCATCTGACCCTCGCCGACCGTATTATCTCTATCGCCGATATTTTCACCGCGCTGACCGAAGATCGCCCTTATCGCAAAGGGATGGCCTGGCAGGAGGCCTTACAGATCATCGAAGCGGATGTTATAAATGGCGCTCTGGATAGCGATGTCTTTCTCGTTTTGCGCCACCATGCAGAAACGCTGCACGCCATCATTCTTCAGGCCCTCGAACACCCCCGCAGCGAGCACCGCCCCTGAAGCGGGCCCCGTCAAGGCGGGGGGCGAGTTCTATAATTAAAACAGCTTCATCTGCATGCAAGGAAATACAGGGTGAGAATCGCCACCATCACCAACTGGGCTTACGGGATCACCGTCGGCCTGACGCTGGCATCCGGCAGCGCCATGCTCATGGCCTCCAGCGCCGACCGCGTCGAACGCCAGGCGGTACAGCAGCGCCAGGTCTTTGATACCCTCTCCGACGAGGTGGAAAACGACGCCTGGGCGCAGTCTGACCTCGCCCGGCTGTACGTGGTTAAGCCTTCGCCGGAGACGCTTACGCAATATCAGCAGCTGCAGCAGGCCAACAAGAGCATTGAGCAGCGGCTGGCAAGGCTGAAAGATAACGGCGCCAGCCGCGAGGAGCTGGCGCTACTGCACGATGGCCTGCAGATCGCCGATGAGCTGCAGGATGAGCAGCAGGCGGCCCTGACGCATGTCGCCCGCGGCGATGCGCCAGCGGCCATCGCCGTGCTGTACGGCAAAGCGTATGAGACCGAACTGGAACGAATGCAGACGCAGATCGATCACTTCCGCCTGATGCTTGAGCATCGCGCCGCCGCCGCCATTGACCAGGCCACCGAGCGCTCGCGGACCTGGCGCACCCTGTCGGAAATCATGGTCGGCCTGACCGCCTTGATGTTTTTGTTTGTCCTCGGCTTCATTCTCAAACGCCGGGTACTGTATCCGGTGGTGCGCCTGAGCGATGTGGTGCAGCGTCTCGCCTCCCAGGATTATGCGGTGGAGACGCCGCAGTTCACCCAGGTGGATGAGATTGGCGATATGGCTCAGGCTATCCGCATTTTTCGCGAGAACGGTCTGGCCCGCCAGCAGCTGGAACAGCAACGCGACGCCGACTGGGCGATCCGTGAACTGCTGGCGCGTATGACCCAGCGTCTGCAGGGCTGTGAAACCATTGAGGATGTGATTAAGGTGGCGGAGCTGTTCGCGCCGAACATCGCCCCGACGATCCCCGGTAAACTGTATATTCTGGATACCGATCCGTGGCAGATGCGCTGCGTGGCGCAGTGGCTGTCGCCCGCCGAGGAGACGACGCCCTTTGCTCCCGACGACTGCTGGGCGATACGTCGGGGACTCAGCCATCCGCCGGTGCAGGGTGAGCCCGATATCACCTGCTATCATCTGCCGGAGGCGAACGCCGGCCAGTCGCTCTGCGTACCGCTCATCGCCCAGGGCGAAGCGATCGGTCTGCTGAGCTTTCAGAACGTCACCGCCAGTGACGCCCCTTCCCGGGCTTACCTGGAGCTGATGGCCGAAGCGCTGGGACTGGCGCTCGCCAATCAGCGTTTACGCAGCGCCCTGCTGGAAAAAGCGTTGTTCGATTCGCTGACCGGCCTGCGTAACCGCCATCATCTTGACGAAGCGCTGCACTCGCAGATGGCGCTGGCGGTCCATACCCACACCCCGCTGAGCTGCCTGATGATTGACATCGATCACTTCAAAGCCATCAATGACCGCTACGGCCATGAGGCCGGGGATCTGGTGATTAAGAGCGTCGCGACCATTGTGCAGCGCGCGGTGCGCGATATCGGCATGGCTTTCCGCTACGGCGGCGAGGAGTTTTTAGTGTTGCTCCCCGGCATTGACGAAGCCGAGGCACACCAGTGCGCCAGCGAGATCTACACCCAGGTGCACAATATGACGCTGCGCGATGGTCTGACCGAGATAGGCCAGGTGGATGTATCGATTGGCATCGCCAGCTACCCGCAGCACACCCAAAGCGACAGCCTGCTGCGCGCAGCGGACGCCGCGCTGTACCGGGCGAAAGAGCTGGGCCGCTCAAGAATTGTCAGCTTTGGTCGCCTGAAGACCGGCTAAACGGGATTATGGCTCAGCGGCATTGAGCAGCGAGATAACTTTCCGCACCACCGCCGAACGGATATGGCGGTGGTAAACCATGCTCAGCTCGCTCTCCGCCAGCCGGTCCTGGAGATCGATATACACCACGTTATCAAGGCGTAAGGCCCGCGCCGAGACCGGAACCAGCGCCACCCCCACCCCAGCGGAGACCAGGCTAATCATCGAGGTGACGTCGTTAATTCGCTGCACCACCTGCGGCGTAAAGCCCGCGACGCGACAGGCGTCAATAAACACCTGCTCCAGTCCGGTGCCCTGCGGATCGTCAAGCGAGATCCAGTTGTCAGTGCGCAGCGAGGCCAGATTGAGCGCCCCCACGCCTGCCAGCGGATGCTGTTGATAGAGCGCCAGACACAGTTTTTCCCGCACAAATGGCCTGACCACCAGCGCGTCCGGTGGTGAAGCCAGCGGCGCGCGGATGATAGCGATATCCAGACGCAGATCCAGCAGCGCTTCGTAGAGCATTTGCACATCACCCTGCACCAGCGACAGCTCAATCCCCGGCCAGTCGGTGCGCAGCTCGCGCAGGAGCCCCGGCAGTTTGCTGTCATACATCGCACTGGAGACATAGCCCAGATGCAATCTCCCCTGCTCGCCTCGCGCGGTGCGCTGGGCGTCCAGGACCGCCTGATCGGCCATCTCCAGCGCCAGCCGCGTCTTCTGCAAGAAGGCCTCGCCCGCGGCGGTAAGGGTCAAGCGCCGGTTAGCGCGAGAGAAGAGCACCACGCCCAGGCGCTGCTCGAGTTGTTTAATCTGCTGGCTGAGGGCGGGCTGGGCGATATGTAACCGCTCCGCCGCCCGATGCATATGTAATTCTTCAGCAACGACCACAAAATGGCGTAACGCGCGAAAAGACATGGCCGAACTCCGCGGAGTAAATTGATAATAAAAATATTATCAATAACGCATGAATGATGCAATTGATAACCATTAGCCTGCGAAGCATACTATCCGCATCGACACGCTAAGGAGAACATCATGACCGCACCGATTCAGGATCTGCGCGACGCTATCGCGCTGCTGCAACAGCATGACAATCAGTACCTCGAAACCGATCATCCGGTTGACCCTAACGCAGAGCTGGCCGGCGTCTATCGCCACATCGGCGCGGGCGGCACCGTGAAGCGCCCCACCCGCATCGGCCCGGCGATGATGTTTAACAATATTAAGGGCTATCCGCACTCGCGCATCCTGGTGGGCATGCACGCCAGCCGCCAGCGGGCCGCGCTGCTGCTGGGCTGCGAAGCCTCACAGCTGGCGCTGGAAGTAGGCAAAGCGGTGAAAAAACCCGTCGCGCCGGTGGTCGTTCCGGCCAGCAGCGCCCCCTGTCAGGAACAGGTCTTTCTGGCCGACGATCCGGATTTTGATTTGCGCACCCTGCTCCCGGCGCCCACCAACACCCCGATCGACGCCGGTCCCTTCTTCTGCCTGGGCCTGGCGCTGGCCAGCGATCCCGACGACGCCTCGCTCACCGACGTCACCATCCACCGCTTGTGCGTCCAGGGCCGGGATGAGCTGTCGATGTTTCTCGCCGCTGGCCGCCATATCGAAGTGTTTCGTCAGAAAGCCGAGGCCGCTGGCAAACCGCTGCCGATAACCATCAATATGGGTCTCGATCCGGCTATCTATATCGGCGCCTGCTTTGAAGCGCCGACCACCCCGTTTGGCTATAACGAACTGGGCGTCGCCGGCGCGCTGCGTCAGCGTCCGGTAGAGCTGGTACAGGGCGTCAGCGTCCCGGAGAAAGCCATCGCTCGCGCCGAGATCGTTATCGAAGGGGAACTGCTGCCGGGCGTACGCGTCAGAGAAGATCAGCACACCAACAGCGGCCACGCGATGCCGGAGTTTCCTGGCTACTGCGGCGGTGCCAATCCATCGCTGCCAGTCATTAAAGTCAAAGCGGTGACCATGCGAAACAATGCGATTCTGCAGACGCTGGTAGGGCCGGGCGAAGAGCATACCACCCTCGCCGGGCTGCCAACGGAAGCCAGTATCTGGAATGCCGTTGAAGCCGCTATCCCGGGCTTTTTACAAAATGTCTACGCCCACACCGCGGGCGGCGGCAAATTCCTCGGGATCCTGCAGGTGAAAAAACGCCAGCCCGCCGACGAAGGGCGTCAGGGGCAGGCCGCGCTGGTAGCGCTGGCGACCTATTCCGAGCTGAAAAATATCATTCTGGTCGATGAAGATGTCGATATCTTTGACAGCGACGATATCCTGTGGGCGATGACCACCCGCATGCAGGGGGATGTCAGCATCACGACGATCCCCGGCATCCGTGGTCACCAGCTGGATCCTTCCCAGACCCCGGCATACAGCCCGTCGATCCGCGGAGAGGGTATCAGTTGCAAGACGATTTTCGATTGCACGGTGCCGTGGGCGTTAAAATCACACTTCGAACGCGCACCGTTTGCCGATGTCGATCCGCGTCCGTTTGCGCCGGAGTATTTTGCCCGGCTGGAAAAAAACCACGGTCAGTAAAATCAGGTGATAGCCGCCGGAGCACGGCGGCATCTTCCGAGCCAGTATCACCTGCAGCGGGTGGCTGAGGCAGGGTTAGTTGATCGCAGCGGAGAGGTCTTTTTTCACCTGCTCACGCTGCTCGGGGGTCAGCACCTGGCTCACGTCGAAGTAGTATTTCACACGATAATACCGCACCTGCTGGTCCAGCTGGCCAAAGGCGGCCAGCTGCTGTTTGACCTTAGCGTCATCCCATTTTCCGGAGTGAATAACGTCTGCCAGGGCACCATCCTGATAGCCGCTGATTTTAATCTGGCTTACATTATTTTCGAATCCCTGACGCAGCGCCTGGATTTTGGCGACCTGCTCTTCACTCAGCTTCAGGTGCTGGACGACCGGATCCTGCGAGACAGACGGTACGTCGGCGGAGGTCGACGCCTGGCTGGCTGCCGTAAAGCAGGTGGTCAGCGCAATGGCGAGCAGGGTGTTACGCAAGCAAGTATTCACAGTGAATGATCCTTCAGAAAAGAAAATGAGAGGCGATTATCACTGCGCTAATAAAGACTATCTGTAACAAAGGGTTAATTTAAAACTGGATAAAAAAAGGATGGTAAGAAACAGAAATCAGATCCCGAGTCAGCAGCACAGAAAGATATATTCATCCTTCCAGTAACGGCCCTGTCCAATGATATCCCCGGCGGCGCTGATTAACTGTTTTTGCTTTTCGGTTTCAATACCCTCAACGATCACATGGCTGGTCAGGGTATGAATAGACTGCAACAGCCCGGGAAAAGCGGGGTCGTTTTCTTTATCCCAGAAGTAATCTTTATCCACTTTGACGCAATCGAAGCGGAAGCGCTCGAGCAGCGGGAAGGACGTCCGTCCGCGGCCAAAATCATCCAGCCAGACCGGGCAAAGCGCCGCCAGCGTGCTCAGCGCCGTCAGCTCACGTCCGGCGATAAACTCGTGAAAGTTCTCATTTATTTCCAGAGCAATGTGTTTACAGGAGCGCAGGAAATCACAGAGATAGCGATCCGTCAGAATAAAGTGGCTTAATAAATCATCAATGTTCAGCGATATCGGCTTATTATCGACCCGGGCGAAATCAAATACGGAAAGTAACTCGATTTGCCGAATAAATAGAGCAAGCTTGTCGCGTTCGGTGAGCGTGGAGAAAGAAAACGTCGACGCAGAGGTGGTATTTTGTGCAGGTGCTATAATATCTTTAGTGAGCAATTCCCACGAGTGGTAGCCGCCATCGTCGCTAATAGCGGGCTCCAGAACGAAGCGATAAGAGGTATTTTTCACGTTTTCTTCAACCATTTAAAAAATACCAAAAATAAGAAAGGGTTAAAGCATGTCATATATTTTCCGCCAACAAAAATAGTTTAAAGTGATCGATAATAATCATTCGATAGTTAAAAGCTATCAAGATATAATTTATTGATCGGTAAATTGAATTAATATAAATTAGCCACTGCTGTAACACCCTCTTAAATGTCAATTAAAATATCGTTTCAAACCAGCCAGTTACCAGAGCAATCTGCGTAAAGCATGGTCACTTCACGCGTTGTCCCGCCAGGTAAAAAAGTGAGGTGTAATAAAAATGAAAAATACAAGCCGCCAATTTTAGTCATATCATTATGCCGAATATGAATAACGCCGGTCTCTGCGGCGCCTCTTCGCCTGGCATGTCATGAATCCTCAATAAAAAAATGTGATCCCGTCGACAAAACGTCATACTTTCCCGCTACCCTGCAACGAGGAAGAGTGAAGTGGATGACAGGCAGTGAAAAAAATAAACGTGATTCCGCTGGGGCTGATGCTATTCATGCTCATCGCCAGCGCGTGGCTGGGACCTGCGCCGCGGCACACCGGCAGAATGCAGTGCGTTTGGTTTGACGGGGCAATGGTGAGCTGCCTGCAAAAGCAACGGCTGGGCGAAGGCTCACCGCATCATTCGCTGGTCAGACGATAAACCGGTACCCGTCGGAGGCTGTTGAACAGATTGTCGCTGACTTCCACCTCTTCGGTGACAATTCCCATGCCGGACCGGCGCAATTGCGCAATGTCCGCCGCCACCCGCTGACTGCCGAACCAGAATAGCGCATCAAGCGCGGTAACCGGCAAGCCGGCAAGTAGCGCATGGCGAAGTCGCTCCCGGGCCGGCTTTATCTCGCGGGCAATCTGCTGGTACGGGGCCGCCGTCGGTCCCTGCGGATCGACGCGACGGATACGGTTTGACAGGTGGTACTGGAAGGTCTCCGGAATCGCCTGTAAATCCTGCTTCAGACTGTAGACACAACCGTAACGTTTGCCGTTGAAAACGGCGGCTTTACGGTTGAGCTGCAGCGCCTCGCGCAAATCCGCGATCAGCTGTGGCGCGCGCACCAGCAGCAGGCGAAAAGGCAGTTCGAAGCTGGTGACATAGTCGACGTTCAATAGCGCAATGCGCAGACGCTCCTCAGCCCCAGCCTGCAGCTGACGACACTCCAGATAGACCTCACGCCACTGCGCTCTGAGCCGTGGCGACTCACCGGCTTCGGTAAACTGGTATTTTTCAATATCGTAATCAATTCTCCCGGCCACCGCGCATTCCTTTCTGAATCAGTCCGGCGTCATAATAACATCCTCTGGCGCAGTACCCTATGCCGAGCGCCCTCGCGCATCCCCTTCCCGGTTATTTACGATACAGATAACGGGTGATGACCACATCAAGGACATACAGCAGGAAAATAACGCTGCTTAACCACAATAAACCTGCGAATAAATCAAGTAATTGCATCGTTGCTCCCTCACTGTTAGCCATCGCCAAATGACGCCCTATCACCATAAAGTAGTTAAGTTCTGCCTTAACAGCCACCGAATAACATTATTTAGTGAAAAGAAACCCCGGCGCTATTGTACGTTCATTTCACTGTCATCAATTTGTCATCATAAAATGTCTATCATCAACCCGCGCCGCAGGGTTGCCCCGCGCCTCATGGCATCCAGGAGAAACGCGCGGCCACAGGTTTAACAACATGGAATAATATCGCCCCACCGTATCCTTAATGACATTGCATCATCTTATATCAGGCGCTACTGTCATCCTGCTGAATAATCCGGAAAACGCTTTAAACAATAAACGCCCTGCTGATTGGTTTACCATGGAGAAATAAGATGCCCAGCGAAAAAGCCCGCAGTCTTGACCATTTCTATGAATTACTGGCGACAGGACAACACCCGAAAATCGAACTCGATTTTGATGTCGACGCGGACGATTTTTTTAAAATCGCCACCGAGTTTGGCGATATTGGCGCGAAGATCACCCGGGTCAACGAGCGATTTATTATTAAGATCAAGCCGCCGAAAGCGTAAGCGCCCCCCTGCCACCTTGTTGGGCGTCACGCCAGCCGTCGCGGCCCGACAAGGTTTTCTTAACGAGCCGCGGTCTGACGTTCGGCAAAATAGTGCGCCGGTGTCGCCCCCATCGTTTTTTTGAACATGGTAATAAAGGCATTTACCGATTCATACCCCAGCTTAGTCGCCACGTTTTGTACCGAAACGCCGCTGGCCAGCTCCTGCAGGGCAATAATCAAATGCAGCTGCTGACGCCAGCGCCCGAAGGTGAGGCCAGTCTCCCGCAGCATCACCCGTGCCAGCGAGCGCTCACCCAGCGCCAGACGCTTCGCCCACACCGACAGGGTACTGCGATCGTCAGGATGGCTGACCAGCCGGTCGGCCATCGCACGAATTTTGGGATGTGCTGAGACGGGCAGATTCAGGCGCTGCGCCGGCATGGTCGCCAGTTCGTCAAGGGTCACCCGGGTGAGTCTCCCGGCATGGCTATCCGCCACATAATCCGCCCCCTCACGAGTGAGTCGCTCCACCAGCTCGTGGATCAGGGGAGAGAGCGCCAGGGTGCAGCAGCTGCCAGGCAGCGCGGCAGCGCCGGGTTCAATAAACAGATAATTGAGGCGCGCGTTCCAGGTGGCGGACACACTGTGCGGAATACCGCCCGGGATCCATACCGCGCAGCGAGGCGGCACAATCCACAGGTTATTTTCCGCCCGACAGCTCACCGCACCATACAGCACAATAATCAACTGCCCTTTGCGATGGGTATGCACCGGCACTTCCGCTTCATACTCGACAAAATCAAGATGACAGGCGACGGCCGGACAGGACGCGGCGTCCGGATCGTATAGCGTATTGGCAAAAGGTGATGGCATACGATTGGCCAGATTCAGGTATTTTTTGACAGAATAGAGTATTTCGCCGCAAGCGCAAGCCAGCAATAATCCGCGGCATGAACATTAACCGCTTTCGCCAGGCCTCCTGGCTGCGTGCCGCAGGCGCCGTCGCGCGCCCTTTCATGCCGCAATCGACTTCAGCCGTCCTGCGCAGTGATGCCCAGGCGGTACTCTTTTCCGCAAAGAGTTTCGCCGCGGCGATGCTGGCGTACTATCTTGCGCTATCCATCGGTCTGCAAAGGCCTTCGTGGGCCATCATCACTGTCTATATTGTGTCGCAGACCTCGGTGGGCGCATCGCTAAGCCGCAGCGTCTATCGCCTGGTCGGGACCCTCGTCGGCGCGGCGGCCACCGTCTTCATCGTGCCCACCTTCGTTAACCAGCCGATCCTGTGTAGCGCCATGCTGGCCCTGTGGATCGCGGGTTGCCTGTGTCTGTCGCTGCTTGAGCGCACGCCGCGCGGATACGCTTTTTTGCTGGCGGGTTACACCGCGAGCCTGATTGGCTTTCCCGCCGTCTCCGCGCCCGGGACGATCTTTGACCTCGCGGTCACTCGGGTGGAAGAGATCGCCATCGGTATCTTGTGCGCCGGATTGATTCACCGCTTCGTGCTGCCGGTGCGCATCGCCGGGCGGTTTAACAGCACGCTGGCACAGACGCTGGCAACCGCCCGGCAGCGGATCGCCGATACGCTGGCCGGTAAGCCGGTGGCGGCGGAAACGCTGCGGCTGGCACTGAGCCTGCAGTTTCTGCAGGGCATCAACCACCATCTTCCCTGGGATGACGACCTCTCGGTTCCCCACCGCCAGGCCAGAAAAGCGATCCACGACCGGCTGGCACGACTGTTGATCGTTAATGGCGAATTGCACGACCGTTTACAGAGAGCCGGAAAGCGGCCAGCTGACCTGCAGATGCTGCTGGCGGAAGCAGAGAGCTGGCTGAGAGGCCAGGAAGCCAACAGAACGGCGCTCTCCGCCGACGAGCTACTCTCCCGCTGCGAGCCGCTCATCAACCGGTACGCTCCTGCGCAGACGCTGAACGAGGCGCTGCGCGTTAGCCTGGTGCGCCACCTGGCGGAAGCCATCCGTCTCCTGCAGCAGATCGAACGGCTGGCGAAGGCGATTTATCACCGGCGCTCGCCAGCCCTTCCCCCTGACGCCCGCTCGGCAAAGGGCTATGTTTTCCATCGCGATCCGCTCAGCGCCCTGCGGACCGCCTTCGGTGCCTTCGTCATCATCCTCAGCGGCTGCCTTATCTGGATAGGCTCTGCCTGGCCCGATGGCGGCACCGCGGTCTCGATCCTCGGGGTCTGCTGTAGCCTGTTCGCCAGCTTCGATGCACCGGCGGCGCATCTGGTGAAATACCTGATCGGCTGCGTGTGGGGCGTGCTGTTCAGCCTGCTGTATAGTTTCGCCCTGCTGCCGCAGGTGAGCGAATTTGCCCTGCTGGCGGCGATGCTCGCCCCGGTCTATCTGCTGGCCGGTTCGCTGCAGGCGCGACCGCCCACCACCTTTATGGCGATGGGCATCACCCTGACGCTGCCGATAATGTGCGAACTGGGCCCCAGCTACCAGGGGGATTTCGCGACGGCGATGAATACCTCTATCGCGCTGTTTGTCGCCATCGGCTATGCCGCGTTTGGTATGCGCCTGCTGCAAACCGTGCAGGCCGATGCCGCTGTCCATCGTCTGCTGACGCTGTGCCGTCGCGATATCCGCCGCGCCGCGCGGGGCCGACTGGCGCACAATGCCCACCGCTGGACCAATCTGATGATCGACCGGACCGCTTTACTGCTGCCGCGGCTACCGCAGAGCGGGCCGGCCGCAGGTCAACTGCTGGACAAGATGCTGCACGATATTCGTACCGGCCTGGCGGTGATCCACCTGCGCCGTAGCTATCAGCCGATGGATCGAGAAGCGGCTACCGCTGTGCAGACGCTGCTTGACGCCCTTAAGCAGGAGCCTGATATAGGGGCCCTCGCGCAGCCTGTTGACGCGCTGTTGGCCCACGGTTTACCGGCTGATGCCGCCTCACATGAGCGCGCGGAAGCGCTCATTTCCCTGTATTGCGCCTTACACCGGCCTGAGGAGAGCCAAAGCCATGCGTGATCTCGCGATGGGCGGGGTATTTTTCCCCGGCCTGCTGGTTGTCGGCCTTATCGCCCTGCTCGCGACGCTGCTGTTGCAACCGCTTATTTTCTCCACCCGGGGACTGGGCCGCTTGCCCTGCCGCCCGCTGTGGGGGCTTTCCCTCTATATCGCACTCTTTTTCCTGCTCCTGCAGGAGGTTAACACGCTGGGGTTTGCCGTATGACAGTTTATCTCACTCTTCTGGGCCGCTACGCCCTGACCTTAGGCGCCGTTGCCGCCGCCGCGCTACTGGCTTTCATTCTCTGGAAACAGGAGGCGCAAACGCCCTGGACCCGCGATGGTCGGATGCGGGCCGACGTGGTGCAGATCGCCCCCGATGTCTCGGGGCCGGTGGCCAGCGTGGCGGTGAAAGACAACCAGTGGGTCAATCGGGGAGATGTGCTCTATTCCATCGATCCGCGCTGGCTGAAGCTGGCGGTCAGTAGCGCCCAGGCGGAGGTGGAAGCCCGACGCCAGGAGATGGCGATGCGCCAGGATGCCGCCAGACGACGGGCGCAGATCCAGGGCGTCATCTCCAGCGAAGATCTGAAACAGACCACCAGCGCGGCCAGCGTCGCGGCCGCTAACTACCAGGGCGCGCTGGCGGCACTGGCGCTGGCGCAACTGAATTTAGCGCATGCCACCGTGCGGACACCGGTGGCCGGGTACGTCACCCATCTGCGGCTACGCCCGGGCGACTATGCCACCGCTGGGGTGACGAAAGTGGCCATTATCGATGGCCAGAGTTTCTGGGTGGTGGGGTATTTTGAAGAGACCCGCCTGCGCCACATCCACGTTGGCGATACCGCACACATCACGCTGATGGGGTATGATCCGGTCATTACCGGCCATGTGGAGAGTATCGGACACGGGATCGGCGATACCAATGATGAGACCGGCGCCCTGGGCCTGCCGCAGGTCGAGCCGACCTTCAGCTGGGTGCGGCTGGCGCAGCGTGTGCCAGTGCGCATCCATATCGATACCCTGCCCGAGGGGGTGGAACGGGTCGCCGGTTTGTCCGCGACTGTCTCGGTCATTCCCGCGCGGTTGGCGCGACGCGCCGGCAAATCCTCACCTGCCGGCGCGAATCAGGCTCAGTGATAGCCCTCGCTGCCGGAGACTTTGCCGCGAAAGACGTAATAGCTCCAGGCGGTATACATCAGGATCACCGGGATAATGAGCAGCGCCCCCGGCAGCATAAATACCTGGCTGGAGGGCGGCGCGGCAGCATCCCACAGGGAGATATTCGGTGGGATAATGTTCGGCCAGACGCTGATCCCCAACCCGCTGAAGCCGAGGAAAATCAGGCCCAGCGTCAGGATAAAGGGACGAGCGTGGCTGGCGGGACGCGCGCTCAGGCGCCAGATCCACAGGCTCAGCGCCAACACCAGAATCGGTACCGGCACGAACCAGAAGAAATTGGGCAGCGTAAACCAGCGCTCCGCCACGTAGCGCCAGCCCAACGGCGTCCAGACGCTGACCACCGCGATCACCACCATCAGCGCCAGCAGCACCTTGCGGGTCAGCGCGCGCATCCGCTGCTGCAGCGCGCCTTCGCTTTTCATGATCAGCCACGTGGTGCCGAGCAGCAGATAGGCCACCACCAGCCCCAGACCGCAGAACAGGTTAAAGGGGGTAAGCCAGTCCAGCGTCGAACCGGCGAAGCGGCGGTCAGCCACCGCAAAGCCATTGATAAACGCGCCGACGACAATCCCCTGGCTGAAGGTCGCCAGCAGCGAGCCGCCGGCGAAGGCAGAGTCCCAGAAGGTGCGATGCGAGGGAACCGCTTTAAAACGAAATTCAAACGCCACGCCGCGAAAAATCAGGCCGATGAGCATCGCCGTCAGCGGGATGACCAGCGCATCGGTGATCACCGCATAGGCCAGCGGAAAGGCGCCGAACAGCCCTGCCCCGCCGAGTACCAGCCAGGTTTCATTTCCATCCCAGACGGGCGCTACGCTGTTGACCATCACGTCGCGCTCTTCGCCATCATGCACCACGCTGAACAGCATCCCAATACCTAAATCGAAACCATCCATCACGATATACATCAGCGTGGCGAAGACGATGATGACAAACCAAATCACCGAGATATCGATGCTCATGATGCGTTCTCCTCATCCCGCACCGGCTCTGCCGCCGAGAGCGGACGCGCCGGGGTGCCGGCGGTTTGCGAGGTCAGCTCCGTCACCGGCTGCGGCCCTTTTTTGATAAGCCGGAAAATGTAGTAATACCCCACGCCAAACACCGCGCAGTAGACCACGATAAACACCAGCAGGCTGATGGCCATCTGCAGCGTGCTGTGCAACGACACCGCATCCCGGGTGCGCAGCAAGCCGTAAATCACCCACGGCTGGCGGCCCATCTCGGTGGTCACCCACCCGGCGACCAGGGCAATAAGGCCAGCAGGCCCCATGCAGAGCGCAAACCACTGAAAGGGACGCGAGTGATACAGTCGCCGCCGATAGCGCAGCCAGGCGCTGCAGATCCCTAAGGCGATCATCAACATTCCCATCCCAACCATGATGCGAAACGACCAGAAAACGGCGGGCGAATAGGGTCGGTCCTCTTTCGGGAAGTCTTTCAGGGCCGGCACCTGCTTATGCAGACTGTGGGTGAGGATCAGGCTGCCGAGAGCGGGGATCTCGAGACCATAGCGGGTGCGCTCCTGTTCCATATCCGGCAGACCAAACAGCAGAAGCGGCGTGGCCTCGCCGGGTCGGTTTTCCCAGTGCCCCTCAATGGCGGCGATCTTCGCTGGCTGATGCTCAAGGGTGTTAAGACCATGCATATCCCCCACCACCGCCTGGATTGGCGCCACCAGCAGCGCCATCCACATCGCCATCGACAGCATTTTGCGGATGGCCGGCGAGTCGTTGCCACGCAGAAGATGCCACGCGGCAGAGGCCCCGACGAACATGGCGCTGCTGAGAAACGCGGCTATCGCCATATGAAACAAACGATACGGGAACGAGGGGTTAAAGATAATCGCCAGCCAGTCTTGCGGAATGAGATGGCCATTTTCGATGGTAAAACCCTGCGGCGTCTGCATCCAGCTGTTGGAGGCGAGGATCCAGAAAGTGGAGACCAGGGTGCCAAGCGCCACCATGCAGGTGGTAAAAAAATGCAGCGCCGGCGGCACTTTATTCCAGCCAAACAGCATCACCCCGAGGAATCCCGCTTCGAGGAAAAAGGCGGTCAGCACTTCGTACAGCAGCAGCGGGCCGGTAATGCTGCCGGCAAACTGGGAGAATCCGCTCCAGTTGGTGCCGAACTGATAGGACATGACTAATCCGGAAACCACGCCCATCCCAAAATTGACGGCAAAAATTTTCAGCCAGAAATTGTAGAGTGAACGCCAGACATTATCCCGGGTTCGCAGCCACATCCCCTCAAGCACCACCAGGTAGCTGGCAAGGCCGATAGTGATAGCCGGAAACAGGATATGGAAGGAAACGGTAAAGGCAAATTGCAGTCGGGCCAGATGAAACGCGTCAAATTCAAACATAATCCGCACCCATCATTGTGAATCGCCCCGGCGGCAGCCGGGGCTCATGCGAACATCACTTAGCCGATGATGACGTGTTTTGCTTACCAGCACCGAGTTCGGCGCCGGTCAAAGGATCACCCTGCGGGTCAGACTGCGTTCGCTTCAGCATCGCTTTGCACAGCGCTTCCTGCTCTGGCGTCAGGCCGACAGAAGCGCTGCCATCTCCGCCATCCACGGCCGGCTGCGGATCCTTGACATAATCGAAGTGTTTGTCACTGTTCCAGCTGCCGCGTACTTCTCCACCTTCAGACATATTGTAGTAGGTGTTAGCGTACTCGCTAATGGGCGGCAGTTTGCCCGGCGGATAGTTGTTGCGAATCGACTGCAGCGCCTTCTCAAAAGAGAGCTGATGCGCCGCTTCGCGGGTCATCAGGAACGCCAGCGCGTCTTTCACGCCGGGATCGTCGGTCACGTTGATCAGGCGTTCATAGACGATCTTCGCCCTCGCCTCTGCGGCGACATTCGACCGCAGGTCGGCGGTGGGTTCACCGATAGTATCAATGTAGGCCGCCGTCCACGGCACGCCCGCCGAGTTGGTCAGCGGGGGACCGCCGCCGTACAGCAGCGAGGTAATATGGCTGTCATTGCCGTTGGCGGTGAGCGAACGATAGAGTTCCGCCTCGCTCTCGGTGCCCTCCGCCAGAGCTCCTTTGGCCCCTTTATTCAGCATGCCGACCAGGGTGCCAATGATCTCCAGATGGCTCAGCTCTTCTGTCGCGATATCCATCAGCATATCTTTGCGGCCGGGATCGTCATCGCTTAATCCCTGGGTGAAATAACGACACGCGGCGGCCAGCTCGCCCTGAGGACCGCCAAACTGTTCGAGCAGTAAATTCGCGAGCCCCGGATTGGGTTCAGCAACGCGCACGGTATACTGCAGTTGTTTCACATGACGAAACATAGGCCTGCCTCCTGGGTTATTTTTTCGCTTCTACGCCGTCAGCATCTGAACGCAGGAGAAACTGTTCCGTGGTCTGAGGAATATGTTTGATCAGCCAGTCAGCCATGGCCTGCTCTTCTGCCAGAATGGCTTCGATAGCCGGGATGGAGGCGGTATCGCCCGCTTTTTCAGCCGCCGCCAGCAGAGAGGTGTAGCAGGCGATCTCAAATTGCTCGAAGACGTACCCGCTGATCGAGCCTTTGACGATTTCATCGGAAGGAAAGATCCCGCCAATGGATTGACCAAGGGCCGCCATTTTACTCATCGAGTCTTTTATCACCGAGCGCGAAATGTCGTTGCGGTCGAGGATCTCTTCCAGCACGGTAATTTGCCGTTTGGTCTCATTAATATGCTGTTCAATTCTGGCACGGAGATCCGGATAATTATCGATACGGCCAGCCATCGATTCCAGCATGGATTCTGCCTGCTTTTCCATGGCATGCGCATCGCGTAGCCAGTCATGATAATGTTCAACGTGATTCATCGTCATTTCCTCGTGTCAGGGAGCGTTTATTTTTCCGCTTTTTTATTAATATTACCTACCGCCAAATCGGTTAATTTAACGTCGGTTTGCTTTTCTTCTTCCAGCGTTTCGGCCAGCAATTTGACCGCTTTTTTATAGCCCAGCTGTTCTGCCAGGGTGACCAGGGTACCGTAACTGGCTATTTCGTAATGCTCGACCTTTTGCGCAGCGGCAATTAGCGCAGCATCTCGTACCTCATTTTTTTCCGTGCTCTCAACAACTTCATTGGCCTCTTCGATTAATTCTTCCATGGCCACGCATTTCATGCGTTTGATTTTCAGGCCGGATTCCTGCTCAATAATCTGGTCAATACGTTCAATCTGGCCCTGGGTTTCTTCGAGATGAGCATTGAACGCCGCGCTGAGTTTTTCACTGGACGCCGCTCTGGCCAGTTTAGCCAGCCCGCGGGTTAATTGTTTCTCTGCGCTGTAGGTATCTGAGAGCAGGTGAATAAATACATCTTCAATGCTTTTCATATTCATAGAAATACCTTCTGGAGTCAGAAAATAACTGCGAGTCTATACAGACTCGCAGGAGATACTTTCACTTCAGGGTGCAAGGAAAAGGATAATCAGGAATTATCGGACTTGCGGCCACCGCCGTGACTGTTTTGTCCGCCTTTTTTACCCGCTTCGGACGCACGCTGCGGATCATTTTTAAAGTTCCCGCCGCTGTGCTGACCACCTTTACGACCTGCTTCAGAAGCTTTTTCACGGTCTTCAGCAAAATTACCGGAACCACCACGATGCTCTGCCATATTTCACCTCATGTATATTGGTTATGTCAGTACGATACGAAAATATTCCGTATCACTCGTCGTTCGATATTTAACTCTAGCGGGTAATGCTGGTTAGTCAAATTATTATTCCGTTTTCACGACGTCTTTCAGCAGTAATTAGGAATAATTCTACAACACACATTAAAAATAACCAGACGGCACATCACCGCTAACTTACTGTGTTCAGGAAAATAATACCTGCAGTCCTCACGTTATCTATACAGACGAAGTACCCCTGTTGAGGTATATAACGAAGCGGTGCAGTGAGGCTTCGTCGGCATGAAATTCAGAAGTTTTCTAAAGATGACCAATAAAAAAAGCCGCTGGGGGAGCGGCTATCAAATAAAAAATGGAGCGAATATCATGCCTGATTAAGGCTAGTCTTCTTCATCCGAATATGCAAATAACCCAACAAACCAAACGTGAAATAAGAGAAGCGTAAAATCCATTCAGCAATTTAAATATCACACGCTTCCATTATTTGTACTCTACGCTTTATTTTTACGGTGGTTTATCGGTGGCCATCGCGTCAGGTCAATATGCCTTTGCGCCTGATGCGGTCAGCCGTTCTCTCCAGGAGACTACGCTATGAAAGCACTCACTTATCATGGTCCCCATCATGTCAGCGTCGACACCATGCCCGACCCGGCCCTTGAAGCGCCGGACGATATTATACTGCGCGTCACCGCGACGGCGATTTGCGGTTCCGATCTCCATCTTTACCGCGGAAAGATCCCCGGCACGCACCACGGCGATATTTTCGGCCATGAATTTATGGGGGAAGTGGTGGAAGCGGGTTCCGAGGTCACCGCGGTCCGCAAAGGCGACCGGGTGGTTATCCCGTTTGTGATCGCCTGCGGAGACTGCTTCTTTTGTCGTCTGCAGCAGTATGCCGCCTGCGAAAGCACCAATAGCGGCCAGGGGGCGACGCTCAACCGAAAAGGCATTTCGCCACCGGCGGCCCTGTTTGGCTATAGCGATTTGTACGGCGGCATCCCGGGCGGCCAGGCAGAATATGTACGGGTCCCCAAAGCCAATACCGGACCATTTAAAGTGCCTGACACCTTACCCGATGAAAAGGTGCTGTTTCTGTCAGATATTCTGCCCACCGCCTGGCAGGCAGTAAAAAACGCCGAGATCAAACCCGGCAGCAGCGTGGCTATTTTTGGCGCCGGCCCGGTAGGCCTGCTGTGCGCCTCCTGCGCCAGGCTCAATGGCGCAGAGCAGATATTTATCATCGATCATAACGATTACCGACTCGATTTCGCGCAGCAGCGCTATGGCGCGATCCCGATAAACTTCGACACCCATGACGACCCGGCGCAGTGGATTATCGATAACACGCCGGGACATCGCGGCGTCGACGCGGTGATTGACGCCGTGGGCTTCGAGGCGAAAGGCAGCCTCACGGAAACCGTCCTCAGCAACCTGAAAATCGAGGGCAGCAGCGGAAAAGCCCTGCGCCAGTGCATCGCCGCCGTGCGCCGCGGCGGTATCGTCAGCGTGCCCGGGGTTTACGCCGGTTTCATTCATGGGTTTATGTTTGGTGATGCCTTTGATAAGGGGCTGACCTTCAGGATGGGGCAAACCCACGTCCATGCCTGGCTGCCGGACCTGCTGGTGCTAATTGAGCAAGGGCTGCTCACCCCGGAGGAGATCGTCACTCACCATATGCCGCTGGAGGAGGCCGCGCGCGGCTATCAGATCTTTGAGAAACGCGAAGAGGCATGCCGCAAAGTCATCCTTGTGCCGGGGATGCGGCCCGGGAAGGCAACGCTTTGAGGCAGAAGTTAATCCGCCCTTCTCGGCAGCCAGTCCGGGCCGTGATATAAAAACAGCATGCGTTGACCCGCCGTCGCTGATACAGCCGTTAACCACAGGAGAAGTTAATGCTCGAGTTACGCCCGAATTGCGAATGCTGTGATAAAGATCTGCCGCCAGACTCACCCGAGGCGTTTATCTGCTCGTTCGAGTGTACTTTTTGCCGGGACTGCATGACGGTGCGGCTGCACGGTCGTTGCCCAAACTGTGGCGGCGAACTGGTGCGGCGCCCTGTGCGTCCGGAAGAGGCGCTGCGGCGGCACCCCGCCTCCACCCTGCGCCGCCATGCACAGTAAAATCGGATGAACTGGCGTGGCAAACGGGAGCCATCGAGCTCCCTTTCTTCACCCTTATTTCTCTGCAGAAAAGTGCCACTCTGCGGCGGTCGATAGCGTCACAAATGGCCCGGCAAGCGTGATATTGTGATGGCCGATAATGTCAGGCGCTGACAACCGTTCGTTATCCATGGTTGAGTGCGCATCCGAGATCAGCACCGTCCGCCATCCCAGCGCCGATGCCGCACGGCAGGTCGTGTCCACGCAGAATTCGGTTTTCATCCCGGCAATAACCAGCTGTTTTACGCCGGCCTGGGCGAGCCGATGCGCAAGGTCAGTTTGCTGGAAACAGGAAGGGTACTTTTTAATAAAGACGATATCCCGCTCGCCGTTAACACCCATCTCAGGCAGCAGTTGGGTTAATGGACTTTGTGCTGAGAACGGAGAATCGTCCGGCCCGGTATGGCGGGCAAAGAAGACGGGCACCTCAGCCTGTCTCGCTTTTTCAATCAGCAGGCAAACGTTCGCCAGAAGCGCATCGGCCTGATACGGAGATACCGGGCCATGGAAAAGCCCCTGCTGCATATCGATAATTAAAAGGGCATTCTCAGATGAAATCATGATGGGTCTCCATTCAGTGTGTCACGAACGGAGAGGTCTCTCCCCGTCCACATTGGCGGGGAGTGAGGATCTGTTTGTCAGGAGCCGGTCACAGATACGCCCACACCACCGCAGGTTACGGTAGTGGTGGTGGTGACGGTGGTCGTTGGCTGAACTGACGTAAACATTATCTGACCTTCACTTATTCCTTACATATAAAACATACGCACCATTAAAACGGCTCTTTTCTTATAGCACTGAGCAGATACGGATGGCAATTTATGCGCGAACAACGCAGCCGCTTTTGCACAACAATTAACGGCTTAAGATATAAGCGCGAAGGATTTCACCTGCTGAGAGAATATGTTTCACGGTATACGCCCGCGCCTCCTGTGGATTATTTTGCTGGCAGGCCATCAGGATCTGCTGATGCTCATCCTGGAATTTCAGCGTATCCGACAGCAGTCTGTTCTGAAAAAGCTCATATCTTTCAATCTGCTCGCGCAATTCACCGATCATCTTCAGCAGGCGCTGATTATTACACTTCCGATAAAGCAGTTCATGAAACTCCCGGTTATATCTCCCCTGCTGCTCGGGTTCAGAAGCGCTACTCAGTAGCTGATGCACCAGCGCTGCCCGGGCAAGCGTTTCCGGGTCCATATTCTGTAGGCTATAAAAAATGGCTTCACCTTCCAGGAGTGCCCGCAGCTGATAAATTTCATCGACATCTGCGGCCGTCAGCGTTTTCACCACCGCGCCACGATTTCTGTAAATCTCAACCAGACCTTCGCGCTCAAGCTGCTGTATCGCTTCTCTCATTGGGATACGGCTGACCGCAAACTGGCTGGCCAGGTCCCTCTCAACGAGACGGTCGCCATCTCGCAACGCCCCCTTGTTGATTAAGGTTTTTAGCTCACCGGCAAGAATATCGGCAGTCGAACGGGAAGCGGTGTTCATTTGACTCTCTTTACATAACGCATAAATGGTATACCATTATGCCATTCACGGCGGTGTCATGACAACCTTGCGATTCCAACGGCAGCTTCGCTCAGGCAACGCAATAAAACGGGAAGATGCCTCAGCGATGAAAAGCGCATAAATCCCCCCTCCACAGAGAAAAGGCAAACCTATGCAACATGCTTATACCAGCCATATCACATGGACCGGCAATCAGGGCACGGGTACTTCGGGTTACAAGGCTTATGCCCGGACCTGGGATATCGCGGTAAAGGGAAAAAAACCCATTCATTGCTCAAATGACCCATTGCTGGGCGGCGATCCCGGCAAAATGAACCCGGAAGATCTCCTGCTCTCTTCTCTTTCAGCCTGTCACATGCTGTGGTACTTACATCTGGCCTCCGATGCCGGCATTACGGTCATGGAATATCAGGACTCGCCGGTGGCAATGGGTGAAGTGTTAAAAGGGGGCGCGGGTCGCTTTATTTCTGCCACCCTCAGGCCGAAAATCACCGTACTACCAGGTACCGATCTCGACGCCGCCACGGCCATTCATCAGCAGATCCATCACGTCTGTTTTATCGCCCGTTCGGTCAATTTCCCGGTCAGTTACCAGCCTGAATTTATTATCTTTAACGCAGAGTAACGCGTTTCTGGGACGGTAATTCGGCGCGCAGGCGCTGTGGCTGAGGGTATCCTCCTCAGGCATATTTCGCTACAGACCGAAGCATCCTGCTCGGGCCGTCAGTAGACTGAGGGGAAATTCACCACGGAGCAGACTGATGATTGCGGTACTTTTTGAGGCCGACGCCTTACCAGAAGCACAGGAAAGATATTTACAGCTTGCGGCCGGGCTGACGCCTTTGCTTTCAGACACGCCGGGGTTTATTGCCATTGAGCGCTTTCAGAGCCTGAGTACGCCCGGCAAAATCCTCTCGCTATCCTGGTGGGAAGATGAAGCATCGGTGGCCAACTGGCAGCAAAATGAGCGGCATCTGGCTGCTCAGCGCGAAGGCAAAGCATCGATTTTTTCTTACTACAGAATACGCGTTGCCCGCGTGTTCCGGGATTACGCATCGGATCGGGGAGCGCAGCCAGATGTATGACATTCACGTAATTCTCAGCAACACGCCGGGCTCACTAGGCGCAATGGGTATGGCACTGGGTAACAACGGCGTGGGCCTCGAAGGCGGTGGCGTATTCACCACGCCTGAGGCCGGACATGCGCATTTTCTGGTGGAAGACGGTGAGAAAGCCCGCAGGGTACTGATCGAGGCCGGCTTTGTCGTCAGCAGCGTATGCCATCCTCTGATCAGAAAGTTACCTCAGGAGCGACCAGGGGAACTGGGCGACATCGCAGACACCCTTGGCCGCAACGGCATTAATATTCTGGTACAGTACAGCGACCACCGTAACCGGCTCATTCTCATTACCGATGATGACACTCGGGCAGCGGAAGTGACCAAAAAATGGGCCATACTTTCTGAATGAATCGCCTGAAAACGCAGCAAGACAGTGAGCCAGAGGAGGCGCTGGAAACCTCTATGGCGATGGTAGCCTCAGCCCTCTCTGACCCGTCAAGGGTCAGTATTCTGTGCGCGCTGATGGACGGGCGCGCATGGACGGCAACCGAACTCAGTACGGTCGCCGAGGTGTCCGCCTCCACCACCAGCGGACATCTTGCCCGACTGCTCAGCAACGGGCTGGTGGTGTGTCTCGCGCAGGGGCGCCACCGCTATTACCGCCTGGCTGGCCCGCATATCGCCGCGCTGCTGGAAAACCTGATGGGCGTCTCTATGCAAGCGCATAAGACGCTTCTCCCCAGCACGCCGGTTAATCTTCGTTACGCCCGAACCTGCTACGACCACCTGGCTGGCGAACTGGCGGTGAACATTTATGAATTTATGCTGCGGGAAAAATGGCTGGCGACCGATGGACTGGCCCTGACGCCAGCCGGTAAAGCCCAGCTTGAACGCCTTGGCGCAGAGCTTAATGCCCGCCCACGGCGTAAGCCTTGCTGCCCCTGTCTTGACTGGAGCGAAAGACGTTTTCATCTGGGAGGCGATGCCGGATCGGCGCTGATGGCACTGTTTGAGCAGAAAGGATGGATAACCCGCACGCCGGGATATCGGGAAGTGCAAGTGACGGATAGCGGCAAAGCGGCGTTGTCCCGGCTGTTTAATCTGAAAGTGAGCGGATAGCCAAAGCCATTCTCGCTCCTTAGCAGAAAACGAATAATATCCCTGGCGTTTGCTCTGCCATCATGCCTGCAAAATCGATCATGCAATATCACTTAACGCGTGCAAAAAACGCAAGCCCATCGGCTCGCGTTATAGCGCGGGCAAATTACAGCAGCTTGTTATAGACGTAAAATTGAGTATCCCGTACAAAGCCATTACGCTCATACAGCGCTTGTGCTCGGGTATTATCTGTCGCGGTACTAAGCATAATAAATGCCGAATCGCTCTCCTTCGCCAGTTGCTCTGCCCGGGAGATTAACGTCTGTGCGACACCGAGCTTGCGAGCGGATTCATCAACAAACAGATCATAAAGCAACCAGATACGCTTCATCTCGAGAGAGCAAAACAAAGGATAGAGTTGCGTAAAGCCTACCGCTTTTCCATCAACCTCGGCGTAAAAAATCACGGATTCATTAAGCTGCAGGCGCTTGAGAATAAAATCTCTGGCTTGCGATGCATTTTCTTCGACCTCGTAGAAACGACGATAACCGAGATACAGAGGAAGGAGGGTATCCACATCATGTGGTTGGGCTTGATAAATTTTCATACAAAAACCTCATAACAATTACGCCTTTAATTGTATTACAAATAATCCTGTCTGTCTGCCCCTCTACAGGGATGAAGGCTTTGACTGTTGGAAATCCAGACATAAAGTTCTCGAACAGTCATGGCTTTAGTGCGTTCTTTATTGACGGAGTGGGGAAAAAAGCAGTGTGATTTTCAATCAGTTTTGGGGAGAAATTTGGGGTGAGTTTTGGAAAAGATTTTCCAGACGCCAAAAAAAACGGGAGCCCATCGGCTCCCGCTTTTGCTTAATCCACCAAGGGGATTACATGTTCGCGATGATAGCGTCGCCAAACTCTGAACATTTCAGCAGCTTAGCGCCTTCCATCAGACGTTCGAAGTCATAGGTCACGGTCTTGGCGGCGATAGCGCCTTCCATGCCTTTGACGATCAGGTCTGCGGCTTCGAACCACTGCATGTGGCGCAGCATCATCTCTGCGGACAGGATGATGGAGCCCGGGTTCACTTTGTCCTGGCCAGCATACTTCGGCGCAGTACCATGAGTCGCTTCGAACAGCGCGCACTCGTCACCGATGTTGGCGCCCGGGGCGATACCGATACCGCCAACCTGTGCCGCCAGCGCGTCAGAGATGTAGTCGCCGTTCAGGTTCATACAGGCGATAACGTCGTATTCCGCCGGACGCAGCAGGATCTGCTGCAGGAACGCATCGGCGATCACGTCTTTCACCACGATCTCTTTGCCGGTGTTCGGGTTCTTGATTTTCACCCACGGGCCGCCGTCGATCAGCTCGCCGCCGAACTCTTCGCGAGCCAGCTGGTAGCCCCAGTCTTTGAACGCGCCTTCGGTGAACTTCATGATGTTGCCTTTGTGCACCAGGGTGAGGGAATCACGATCGTTGGTGATCGCGTATTCAATCGCGGCGCGAACCAGGCGTTTGGTGCCTTCTTCAGAGCACGGCTTGATACCGATACCGCAATGTTCCGGGAAGCGAATTTTCTTCACGCCCATCTCATCGCGCAGGAATTTGATGACTTTGTCTGCTTCAGCAGAGTCGGCTTTCCACTCGATACCTGCATAGATATCTTCTGAGTTTTCACGGAAGATAACCATATCGGTCAGTTCAGGGTGCTTAACCGGGCTCGGGGTGCCCTGGTAGTAACGTACCGGACGCAGGCAGACGTAGAGGTCCAGCTCCTGGCGCAGCGCCACGTTCAGAGAACGGATGCCGCCGCCGACTGGGGTGGTCAGAGGACCTTTGATAGCAACGCGGTAGTCACGAATCAGATCGAGGGTTTCAGCTGGCAGCCAGACATCCTGGCCATAGACTTGGGTCGATTTTTCACCGGTGTAAACTTCCATCCAGGAAATTTTACGCTCGCCCTTATAGGCTTTCTCAACGGCGGCATCAACCACTTTCAGCATCGCTGGGGTAACGTCAACGCCGATACCATCACCTTCAATGAACGGGATAATCGGATTGTGAGGGACGTTCAGTTTGCCGTTTTGCAGGGTGATTTTTTGACCTTCCGCCGGAACTACTACTTTGCTTTCCATTAACCTCTCCTTCGAGCGCTTCTGGTTCTGCTCTTCCCTCTTCACGCGAGCCTGGTGTTGGCTGAGTCGGCCAGCTCCAGCGTACCGGGTTTTCCCGCTAAGCGGAGCTATCGCGTCCGTGTCGCCTTCCTGCCTGTAGTGCGAATCGGTTTGAGCAATTTTTTGTTAATAATTTGTAATGAGCATGTCAATACTACCTGAATGTTTGCGTCCATGAAAGGCATTCGTAATTAGGCTATAATGCGGCAATTGATAGAGCCTGAAAATACCATGCAGAAAACTTCATTTAGAAAACATCGCGTTGAGCGATTCAGCACACAACAAGTCACCAGACAACGTAAAGAACACCAGCCAAAAACTGTGATCTTGTTCAATAAACCCTATGATGTGTTGCCACAATTTACCGACGAAGCCGGGCGCAGCACGCTGAAAGATTTTATCCCCGTGGCGGGCGTCTACGCCGCCGGTCGTCTTGACCGCGACAGCGAAGGCCTGCTGGTGCTGACCAACGATGGCGCGCTGCAGGCGAAGCTAACCCAGCCGGGTAAACGCACCGGCAAGATTTACTACGTCCAGGTGGAAGGAGAACCCACCGCCGAGGCGCTGGCCGCGCTACGCAACGGCGTCACGCTCAATGATGGCCCCACCCTGCCTGCTGGCGTGGAAGTGGTGGAGGAGCCCGCGTGGCTGTGGCCGCGCAACCCGCCTATTCGCGAGCGCAAATCGATCCCCACCTGCTGGCTGAAAATCACCCTCTACGAGGGACGTAACCGCCAGGTGCGCCGGATGACCGCCCACGTCGGCTTCCCCACCCTGCGCCTGATCCGCTACGCCATGGGCGGCTATACGCTTGACGGGCTGGCGAATGGCGAATGGCGTAGAGCCGAATAACCGAAAAGGAAAAGCGATGTTTAAACCTCATGTTACTGTAGCCTGCGTGGTCCACGCCGAGGATAAATTCCTCATCGTCGAAGAGACTATTAACGGCAAAGCGCTGTGGAACCAGCCGGCGGGCCACCTGGAGGCCAATGAGACGCTGCTGCAGGCCGCCGAACGCGAACTGTGGGAAGAGACCGGCATTCGCGCCACGCCGCAGCACTTCATCCGCATGCACCAGTGGGTCGCTCCCGATAACACGCCATTTCTGCGCTTCCTGTTCGCCATCGAACTTAGCGATCTGTGCGCCACCGAACCGCATGACAGCGATATCGATCGCTGCCTGTGGCTCAGTGCTGAGGAAATTCTTGACGCGCCGAACCTGCGTTCACCGCTGGTTGCCGAAAGCATTCGCAGTTATCTGCAGGACCCGCGCCAGCCGCTGTCGCTGATTGGCGCATTTAACTGGCCGTTCACAGGGGGTGAATGAACGGTGAGCGCGTGCTAGAATACGCCGCCTCGAAGTTCAATGTAGCGAGTATTTCCATGTCAGAAAGCCAGAAAAAAGTGATCGTCGGCATGTCCGGCGGCGTCGACTCCTCGGTCTCCGCGTACCTGCTGTTGCAGCAAGGGTATAAGGTGGAAGGCCTGTTCATGAAGAACTGGGAGGAAGACGACGGCGAGGAATACTGCACCGCCGCCGCCGACCTTGCCGACGCGCAAGCGGTCTGCGATAAGCTGGGCATTGAACTGCACACCGTTAACTTTGCCGCCGAATATTGGGATAACGTCTTTGAGCTCTTCCTGGAAGAGTACAAAGCTGGCCGCACGCCGAACCCGGATATTCTGTGCAATAAAGAGATCAAGTTTAAAGCCTTCCTCGAGTTTGCCGCCGAAGACCTCGGCGCCGACTACATCGCCACCGGGCACTATGTGCGCCGCGCCGATGTCGACGGCAAAAGCCAGCTGCTGCGCGGCCTCGACGGTAACAAAGATCAGAGCTACTTCCTCTACACCCTTAGCCACGAGCAGATTGCCCAGAGCCTGTTCCCGGTGGGTGAGCTGGAAAAACCGCAGGTGCGTAAAATCGCCGAAGAGCTGGATCTGATCACCGCGAAGAAAAAAGATTCCACCGGCATCTGCTTTATCGGCGAGCGTAAATTCCGCGATTTCCTTGGCCGCTATCTGCCGGCGCAGCCGGGCAAAATCCTCACCGTCGACGGCGAGGAGATCGGTACCCATCAGGGGCTGATGTACCATACGCTGGGCCAGCGTAAAGGGCTGGGCATCGGCGGCACCAAAGAGGGTAGCGAAGATCCGTGGTACGTGGTGGATAAAGACGTTGAGAACAATATTCTTGTCGTCGCCCAGGGCCATGACCACCCGCGCCTGATGTCCGTCGGCCTGATTGCCCAACAGCTGCACTGGGTTGACCGTGAACCGCTGCGGGGCACCCTGCGCTGCACGGTGAAAACCCGCTATCGCCAGACCGATATCCCCTGCACCGTCACCGCGCTGGATGAAGACCGTATCGAAGTCCGCTTTGATGAGCCGGTCGCAGCGGTCACCCCGGGCCAGTCCGCGGTGTTCTATTTAGGTGAAGTATGCCTCGGCGGCGGTATTATTGAACAACGACTGCCTCTGCAGTCCTGAACGCGCGTTATTTCCGTCGGGACGAACCGCCCCGACGGCTGACAAGGAGTATGTGTGGCGAAGAATTACTATGACATCACGCTGGCGCTGGCTGGCGTTTGCCAGGCGGCACGACTGGTTCAGCAACTGGCGCATCAGGGACATTGCGACAGCGATGCCCTGCATGTGTCGCTGAACAGCATCATCGACCTCGATCCCGAGTCGACGCTGGCGGTGTTCGGTGGCAGTGAAGCCAATCTTCGCCTCGGCCTTGAAACGCTGCTCGGGGTGCTCAATACCAGCAGCCGTCAGGGCCTCAATGCTGAACTGACGCGCTATACCCTGAGCCTGATGGTGCTGGAGCGCAAGCTCGCCGCCAGTAAAGGGGCGATGGACACGCTCGGCAACCGCATCGCTGGCCTGCACCGTCAACTGGAACATTTTGACCTGCAGTCCGAAACGCTGCTCAGCGCCATGGCAGGCATCTATGTTGACGTGATAAGCCCGCTGGGGCCGCGTATTCAGGTGACCGGTTCGCCTGCCGTGCTGCAAAGCCCGCAGGTGCAGGCGAAAGTTCGTTCAGCGCTGCTGGCGGGTATTCGCGCCGCGGTGCTCTGGCATCAGGTGGGCGGCGGACGTCTGCAGCTTATGTTTTCCCGTAATCGTCTGGTTAACCAGGCAAAGCAAATTCTTGCTCATTTAACCCCGGAGTTGTGATCTATGGAATTATCCTCACTGACCGCCGTTTCCCCTGTAGACGGCCGCTACGGCGATAAAGTCAGCGCGCTGCGCGGTATCTTCAGCGAATTCGGTTTGCTGAAATTCCGCGTTCAGGTGGAAGTACGTTGGCTGCAAAAACTGGCCGCCCACGCAGCGATCAAGGAAGTTCCTGCTTTTGCTGCCGACGCAAACGGTTTCCTTGACAAAATCGTCGCCGATTTCAGCGTCGAAGACGCTGAGCGCATCAAAACCATCGAGCGCACCACCAACCACGACGTGAAAGCGGTAGAGTATTTTCTGAAAGAGAAAGTCGCTGACGTCGCCGAGCTGCACGCGGTATCAGAGTTTATTCACTTCGCCTGTACGTCTGAAGACATCAATAACCTCTCCCACGCGCTGATGCTGAAAACCGCCCGCGACGAAGTGGTTCTGCCTTACTGGCGCAAGCTGATTGACGCGGTAAAAGATCTGGCAACCCAGTACCGCGATGTGCCGCTGCTCTCCCGTACCCACGGTCAGCCGGCAACGCCGTCCACCATGGGTAAAGAGATGGCGAACGTCGCCTACCGTATGGAGCGCCAGTACCGTCAGCTGAACCAGGTGGAAATCCTCGGTAAAATCAACGGCGCGGTGGGTAACTACAACGCCCACATCGCGGCCTACCCGGAAGTCGACTGGCATCAGTTCAGCGAAGAGTTCGTCACCTCGCTGGGCATTCAGTGGAACCCGTACACCACCCAGATCGAGCCGCATGACTATATCGCTGAGCTGTTTGACTGCATCGCGCGCTTCAACACCATTCTGATCGACTTCGATCGCGATGTGTGGGGCTACATTGCGCTCAACCACTTCAAACAGAAGACCATCGCCGGAGAGATCGGCTCCTCCACCATGCCGCACAAGGTGAACCCGATTGACTTCGAAAACTCCGAAGGCAACCTCGGCCTGGCCAATGCGGTCATGCAGCACCTGGCCAGCAAACTGCCGGTTTCCCGCTGGCAGCGCGACCTGACCGACTCCACCGTCCTGCGTAACCTCGGCGTGGGCATCGGCTATGCGCTGATCGCCTATCAGTCCACCCTCAAAGGGATCAGCAAGCTGGAGCTGAACCAGGATCGCCTGCTGGACGAACTGGATCACAACTGGGAAGTACTGGCTGAGCCGATCCAGACCGTGATGCGCCGGTACGGTATCGAAAAACCGTACGAGAAGCTGAAAGAGCTGACCCGCGGCAAACGCGTTGACGCGGAAGGGATGAAGCAGTTTATTGACAGCCTCGCCCTGCCGGAAGACGAAAAAGTGCGCCTCAAAGCGATGACTCCGGCCAACTATATCGGTCGGGCAACCACCATGGTTGACGAGCTGAAGTAATCGCCTTGCCCCTCTTTCCGGCGGAAAGAGGGGCGTTTTGTCGCCGGAAAGCAATCAGATCCAGACGTCGTTCACCGCCGTCCGCTCGCCGCCCTCATGGCCGGTATTCAGCACGCCACGCGGCTCAATCAGCATGAGCTTCGCTTCCGTCTCCGCCGAGGTCTTATGTTCCACCCCGCGCGGCACGACGATCATCTCCCCGGCCTTCACCAGCACATGTCCGTCGCGGAAGTCCACGCGTAATACCCCCTCCACCACCATCAATGTCTCATCGGTTTCCGGGTGGCTGTGCCAGATGAAATCGCCGGCGATACGGACGATCTTGAACTGATAGTCGTTCATCTCAGCCACCACTTTGGGCTGCCATTGTTCGCTGAACAGGGAAAATTTCTGAGCAAGATTAACGAGTTGATACATGGGCTGTCTCCTTGTGATAAAGGCAGTCAGCATAGTTCGCCTCGCCGCGGTCACGCTTGAACGATTGTGCAACCTGCACCGCGCTAGCCGCGGATCGCCCGCAGCCAGCGGCCCGGAGAGAGACCAAAGCGGCTGATAAACTGGCGCGTCATGTGGCTCTGATCGGCAAAGCCCGCGTCGGCGGCAATATCCACCAGACGCTCCCCGGCGCGCATCCGCTGGCGGCAAAAATCGAGCCGGCGCATCATGACGTAACGCCACGGGCTAGTGCCGTACAGCGTTCTGAAATCACGACTCAGGCTCCAGCGGTCCCGGCCGCTCACCTGCGATAAGGTGTCGAGGGTCATATCCTGCATAAAACAGGCATGGATATACTCCCGGGCCCTCTCCGCCGCCTGATAGTCAAATGCCTGGCGACGGGAACGCTGCCCGCCGACCACAGCCAGGGTCTGCGCCAGGTCGTACAGAGCATCCTCTTCCTCCAGCGGCTCGAAGGTGTCCGTGACCGCTTTTAACAACGGCTGCGCGGCGCAACGCAGACGCGGATCCGCCGACAGGCCGCCGGGGATAAACGGCAATGGCCTGCCGCCGAGTATCTTCTGGATCAGCGCCGGTTCGATATAGACCATGCGGTAGTGAAACCCCGCCTCGGTGCCCGCCTCGCCGTCGTGTATTTCGTCCGGGTGAAGCACCATCGTCCCGCCGGGCAGGCTGTGCTGTTGCCCGCCACGATAGTGAAAGCTCTGCACGCCGGCAATCGTCTGGCCGATAGCATAGGTATCATGCCGGTGGGGTTCATAGCCGTGGCCGCCGAAGAAGGCTTCGATGCGTTCCGTCTGACTGGGCGACTGCGCCAGCCTGACCCAGTCCGCGCTCTGCTGCTGAGACATAATGGATAACCTGCGGCGTCATTGAGGAGTGATCCCAGCACTATTACACAAAAAATTAACATCACCAACCCGCGCACTGCCCGCGCCCTGCCGCTGGGCGTTTGCTGAAATAACGCATAGAATGAAGGAGTTCCATGCACTATGCGCAAAGGGCATCACCGAAGGCTGGCCTGCCTGGCAGTGTTATGCGCCGTTGGTATAAAAAGCTTTATTTAACAGCTGTTTATATTTTGCGTATATAATGAGCGTCAGATTACTATCAACACAGGAAGGGAGAACAGTCATGCGCGTACTCGTGGTTGAGGATAACGCCCTGCTGCGTCACCACCTCAAAGTTCAGCTGCAGGAGCTGGGCCATCAGGTCGATGCGGCGGAAGATGCCAGGGAAGCGGACTACTATCTGGGCGAACATCTCCCGGATATCGCCATCGTCGACCTCGGCCTGCCGGATGAAGACGGACTATCGCTGATCCGCCGGTGGCGCAGCCACGATGTGTCGCTGCCGGTGCTGGTGCTGACCGCCCGCGAAGGGTGGCAGGATAAAGTGGAAGTGCTGAGCGCCGGGGCGGATGATTACGTCACCAAGCCTTTCCATATTGAAGAGGTTGCCGCCCGCATGCAGGCGCTGCTGCGCCGCAACAGCGGCCTGGCCTCGCAGGTGATCTCCCTGCCGCCGTTCCAGGTCGACCTCTCCCGGCGCGAGCTGTCGGTGAACGACCAGCCGATCAAGCTGACGGCCTTTGAGTACACCATTATGGAAACCCTGATCCGCAACCGCGGCAAAGTGGTCAGCAAAGATTCCCTGATGCTCCAGCTTTACCCGGATGCCGAACTGCGTGAGAGCCATACCATCGACGTACTGATGGGCCGGCTGCGCAAGAAAATTCAGGCTGAATACCCACAGGACGTCATCACCACGGTGCGCGGCCAGGGCTATCTGTTCGAACTGCGCTGATGAAGGGATTGTTGCGACATATCTTCCCGCTGTCATTACGGGTTCGCTTCCTGCTGGCGACCGCCGGGGTCGTGCTGGTGCTGTCGCTGGCCTATGGCATGGTAGCGCTGGTGGGCTACAGCGTCAGCTTCGATAAAACCACCTTCCGCCTGCTGCGCGGCGAGAGCAATCTCTTCTATATGCTGGCGAAATGGGAGAACGGCGCTATTGACGTCGATATCCCGGAAAACCTGAATATGGAAAGCCCGACGGTGACCCTTATCTACGATGAGAAGGGTAAACTGCTGTGGGCGCAGCGCGATGTCCCCTGGCTGGCGAAACGCATTCAACCGGAATGGCTGAAGAGCAATGGTTTCCATGAGATCGAAGCCGATGTCGACAGCAGTAGCATGCTGCTGCGCAACAACCACGAGATTCAGGAACAGCTGGACGCCATCCGCGAGCAGGGCGACGATTCGGAGATGACCCACTCGGTGGCGATCAACCTCTACCCGGCCACCAGCAAAATGCCCCAGCTCAGCATTGTGGTGGTCGATACCATTCCGGTGGAGCTCAAGCGCAGCTATATGGTATGGAGCTGGTTTATCTACGTGCTGGCCGCCAACCTGCTGCTGGTGATCCCCCTGCTGTGGGTCGCCGCCTGGTGGAGCCTGCGGCCTATCGAGTCGCTGGCGAAAGAGGTGCGTGAGCTGGAGGAACACCACCGCGAAAAGCTCAATCCCAACACCACCCGCGAGCTGACCCGGCTGGTCAGCAACCTTAACCGCCTGGTTCGCAGCGAGCGTGAACGCTATGACAAATACCGCACGACCCTCACCGATCTCACCCACAGCCTGAAAACGCCGCTGGCGGTGATGCAGAGTACGCTTCGCTCGCTGCGCGGCGAGAAGATCAGCGTCGACGAGGCGGAGCCGGTGATGCTGGAGCAGATAAGCCGCATTTCGCAGCAGATTGGTTACTATTTGCATCGCGCCAGCATGCGCAGCGGCGGTACCCTGCTGAGCCGGGAACTGCACCCGATCGCCCCCCTGCTCGACAGCCTGACCTCCGCCCTCAACAAGGTCTATCAGCGTAAAGGGGTCAATATCTCGCTCGACATCTCGCCGGAGATCACTTTTGTCGGCGAGCAGAACGATTTTATGGAAGTGATGGGTAACGTTCTCGATAACGCCTGTAAGTACTGTCTGGAGTTCGTGGAAGTTTCCGTGCGCCAAACCACCGACAGCCATCTGCATATTCTGGTGGAAGACGATGGCCCGGGGATCCCGCAGAGCCAACGCCGCGCCGTCTTTGACCGCGGCCAGCGGGCAGATACGCTGCGTCCCGGCCAGGGTGTGGGGCTCTCCGTCGCCCGCGAAATCGTCGAACAATATGACGGGGAGATTATCGCCGGCGAAAGCCTGCTCGGCGGCGCCTGCATGGAGGTGGTGTTTGGCCGCCAGCTGATGGAAGATAAACAGGGTTAATCATTGAGTTTTTTAACGGCGCCTGCATCGCCGGGGCGCCGCATCCGTTATAATCCCTGTCAGACACCTGCAGTGGAATATCAATATGGATTATCAATTAACGCTTAACTGGCCCGACTTTATCGAACGCTACTGGCAAAAACGGCCGGTGGTACTGAAGCGCGGCTTCGCCAATTTTATCGACCCCCTAAGCCCGGACGAACTGGCTGGACTGGCCATGGAGAGCGAGGTCGATAGCCGCCTTGTCAGCCATCAGGATGGAAAATGGCAGGTCAGTCACGGTCCCTTCGAAAGCTACGATCACCTGAGTGAAAACAACTGGTCCCTGCTGGTGCAGGCGGTTAACCACTGGCATGAACCCTCAGCGGCGCTGATGCATCCGTTCCGCGCTCTGCCGGACTGGCGTATCGACGATCTGATGATCTCCTTCTCGGTACCCGGGGGCGGCGTCGGTCCGCATCTGGATCAGTATGATGTGTTTATCATTCAGGGCACCGGCCGTCGGCGCTGGCGCGTCGGGGAAAAGGTGCCGATGAAACAGCACTGCCCGCATCCGGACCTGCTGCAGGTTGACCCCTTCGAGGCGATCATCGATGAAGAGATGGAGCCGGGCGATATTCTTTATATTCCGCCAGGATTCCCGCATGAGGGGTATTCGCTGGAAAACTCGCTCAACTATTCGGTCGGCTATCGCGCGCCGAATGCCCGCGAGCTGTTCAGCGGCTTTGCCGACTACGTTCTCCAGCGCGAACTGGGCAGCCAGCGCTACGCCGATCCGGACGTGCCGTCGCGCGACCATCCGGCGGATATTTTACCCGTCGAACTCGACCGCCTGCGCGAGATGATGTTGGGGCTGATTAACCAACCAGAGCACTTTAAACAGTGGTTCGGCGAGTTTATCACCCAGTCGCGTCATGAGCTCGACGTCGCGCCGCCGGAGCCGCCGTATCAGCCAGATGAAATTTACGATGCCCTGCAGCAGGGCGACACGCTGGAACGCCTGGGCGGCCTGCGGGTGCTGCGCATTGACGGCGAGGTGTTCGTCAATGGTGAGAAGATCAACTCCCCGCACCGCCCGGCGCTGGACGCCTTAGCCACCCATCTGACGCTGCGCGCCGACCATTTTGGCGATGCGCTGGAAGATCCTTCTTTCCTCGCCATGCTGGCAGCGCTGGTCAACAGCGGCTACTGGTTCTTTGGCGACTGAGCCATCATCCTGCCCGGCGGCGCTGCGCTTGCCGGGCCTACGGGTTCTACAGCCACCGGCTGGACTCCAGGCCGGATAAGGCAAAGCCGCCATCCGGCATGAAGACAGGCACCCGCTCTGCTGTTCACCGCCCGGCGGCGCTGCGCTTGCCGGGCCTACGGGTTCTGCGGCCACCGGCTGGACCGTAGGCCGGATAAGGCGAAGCCGCCATCCGGCACTTTGTGGTTTCGATGACGGCAATGTCTTACCCGAGCATTATCGCCTCTCGCCTGCATCAAATTCGCCTACCTCACCCGCCCAATCCGGCGGATACCCTCCCCGGCGCACATCGCGATGAAAGGTCGAATACGGCCAATCCTGCACCCGACGGACATGACCGTGCTTAACGGGATTGATATAAACGTAATCCATATGCCGCCGGTAATCTTCTTCATTACGGATGGCATGTTCCCAGAAGCGCGGCTGCCAGATAGAGCGCTGTGCCAGCGCCCGGGTAAACGTTTTTTTAATATCCCGCCAGCGACCAGAATAATCGGTATCCCCCTCAGGCAGGGTCCAGATGCAGTGCATATGCTCTGGTAAAACCACCCAGCTATTAATCAGAAAAGGTTTTTTGCTTTTAACAAACGCTGTAGCGGCACGCAGATGATCAATATGCCGCGTCAGGAGATCGCTGTGGCGATTTTGCAGGTTAACGGTGAAGAACCAGCAGCCGCCGGGGAGATAACTGCGACGATAATCTGACATGTGAGGTTCCCTCCTCATTGCCAGCCTAAAAGCTTTTGCCCGGCGGCGCTGCGCTTGCCGGGCCTACAAACAGCACGGGTTACGTAGGCCGGATAAGGCGAAGCCGCCATCCGGCATCTTGTGCGACACGCAGAATGACCGGGCTGGTTGCGAAGGCTATTTCCCTTTTCGTGCCGCCGTCAGCTCGGCGATACGCACGATCACCTGCACCGCCTTCTCCATCCCTTCCAGGGTGACAAACTCATGTTTGCCATGATAGTTGTAGCCGCCGGTAAACAGGTTCGGGCACGGCAGACCCATAAACGAGAGCTGCGCGCCGTCGGTGCCGCCGCGGATCGGCTTCATTTGCGGTTCAATATCGCAGTCCACCATCGCCTGGCGGGCAATATCGACCACATGTGGATGGGCGATCACCTGCTCATGCATGTTGTAATAACTGTCCTCGATTACCAGCTCGATATAGCAGTCCGGGTGCAGCCCCTTGCCGACCTTTTTGGCGATCTCCATCATCTTGCGTTTACGCGCCTCAAAGTGCTTGCGGTCAAAATCGCGGATGATGTAGTGCATCTCGGCCCGATCCACGCTGCCTTTGATGCTGGTGAGGTGATAAAAGCCTTCATAACCTTCGGTGGTCTCTGGCGCCTCGTCGGCTGGCACTTCGGCATGAATGCGCGCGGCCAGCGACAGCGCATTGACCATCACCCCTTTTGCGGTGCCAGGATGCACGTTATTGCCGACAATCTTAATGGTCACCGAGGCGGCGTTGAAGTTTTCAAACTCCAGTTCCCCCACGCCACCGCCGTCGACGGTATAGGCCCAGCGGGCGTCAAAGGCCTCGACATCGAAATGCTTCGCCCCTTTTCCGACCTCTTCATCCGGGGTGAAGGCCACGCGGATATCGCCATGAGGGATGTTTTTCGCCTGCAGGGTCGCCAGCGCGGTCATGATCTCGGCGATGCCGGCCTTGTCGTCCGCCCCCAGCAGCGTTTTCCCGTCGGTGGTGATCAGCGTCTGTCCCAAAAGCTGATGCAGAACCGGGAACATCACCGGGGAGAGCACCTCATCGCCGATGCCCAGCGCGATATCGCCGCCGCGATAGTTTTCGACAATCTGCGGATTCACATTTTTACCGCTGAAATCCGGGGAAGTATCGACGTGAGAGATAAAGCCGATGGCCGGGATATCGCCCTCCACGTTGGCGGGCAGGGTTCCCATTACCGTCCCTTTTTCACTCAGCGTTACCTTGACCAGTCCCATTTCTTCCAGCTGCGCCTGCAACAGGCGTAACAGCTTCCACTGCCCTTCCGTGCTGGGGACCTGACGAACGCCAGGCTTCGACTGCGTGTCCAAAGAAACGTACTGCAAAAAACGCTCAAGCAATTTATCCATGTAGCCACCCTCTTCTTTTGTGACAACATTATTCATAAGCCAGAAAAGACAAATATTGCGTCAGGTCATTCTTAGCCCGTAAAGCGAAATTTAATAACGGAACCGACGTTATGGTGTAAAGGTAGACTATGCAGGCGTATCAAGGATTGGCGATTACCCTCGTTTGCCGTAGAATGCTGGCCCTTATTAAAAACGTGCAACCCCAAAGGTGGTTAATCACAAACCCCGCAGCGGTCGGAAGTTTCCGTTGCGTCTACATGGGACAGAGTCAAAAATTGAATATACAACCGCGTTCGCGTTCGCCGCTGGTGCAACTGGCGGGAATTCGCAAGAGCTTTGATGGTAAAACGGTCATCGATAACCTTAACCTGACCATCAACAATGGTGAGTTTCTCACCCTGCTTGGCCCCTCTGGCTGCGGTAAAACCACCGTTCTGCGCCTTATCGCCGGCCTGGAAAACGTCGACAGCGGACGGATCCATCTCGAAGATCACGATATCACCCATGTCCCGGCGGAAAACCGCCACGTCAATACCGTCTTTCAAAGCTACGCCCTGTTTCCGCATATGACGGTATTCGAGAACGTCGCCTTTGGCCTGCGGATGCAGAAAACCCCGGCGGCGGAAATCACCCCGCGGGTTCTGGATGCCTTAAAGATGGTACAGCTGGAAGACTTTGCCCAGCGCAAACCGCACCAGCTCTCCGGCGGCCAGCAGCAGCGCGTGGCCATCGCCCGCGCGGTGGTTAACAAACCGCGCCTGCTGCTGCTCGATGAATCCCTTTCGGCGCTGGATTACAAGTTGCGCAAGCAGATGCAGAACGAACTGAAAGCGCTGCAGCGTAAGCTCGGGATCACCTTCGTCTTCGTGACCCACGATCAGGAAGAGGCCCTGACCATGTCCGATCGCATCGTGGTCATGCGCGATGGCAAAATCGAACAGGACGGCACCCCGAGAGAGATCTACGAAGAGCCGAAAAACCTGTTCGTCGCCAGCTTTATCGGCGAGATCAATATCTTCGACGCCACCGTAATCGAGCGCCTCGACGAGCAGCGCGTGCGCGCCAGTGTCGAAGGACGGGAGTGCAATATCACCGTCAATTTTGCCGTGGAGGCCGGCCAGCGTCTGCACGTCCTGCTGCGCCCGGAAGATCTGCGCGTCGATGAGATCCACCACAACAGCGACGCCGACGGCCTGATCGGCTATGTGCGCGAGCGTAACTATAAGGGGATGACCCTTGAGTCGGTGGTGGAGCTGGAAAACGGCAAAATGGTGATGGTCAGCGAGTTCTTTAACGAAGACGACCCGGATTTCGACCACTCTCTTGACCAGAAAATGTCTATCAATTGGGTGGAGAGCTGGGAGGTGGTGCTGGCCGATGAAGAACTCCAGTAAATTCCAGAATGTGGTGATCGCCACCATCGTCGGTTGGCTGGTGCTGTTTGTCTTTCTGCCCAACCTGATGATCATCACCACCAGCTTTCTGACCCGCGACGACGCCAACTTCGTCAAGCTGGTCTTCACGCTGGACAACTACTCGCGGCTGCTGGATCCGCTCTACTACGACGTGCTGCTGCATTCGCTGAACATGGCGCTGCTGGCGACCCTCGCCTGCCTGGCGCTGGGCTACCCGTTTGCGTGGTTCCTTGCCCGGCTGCCGCAGAAGGTGCGCCCCCTGCTGCTGTTTCTGCTGATCGTCCCCTTCTGGACCAATTCGTTGATCCGTATTTACGGGCTGAAGATTTTCCTCAGTACCAAAGGCTATCTGAACGAGTTCCTGCTGTGGTTAGGGGTGATCGACACGCCGATACGCATTATGTTCACCCCCTCGGCGGTGATTATCGGCCTGGTGTATATCCTGCTGCCGTTTATGGTGATGCCGCTCTACTCCAGCATTGAGAAACTGGATCGCCCGCTGCTGGAAGCGGCGAAAGATCTCGGCGCCAGTAAGCTGCAGACCTTTATCCGCATCATCATCCCGCTGACTATGCCGGGGATCATCGCCGGCTGTCTGCTGGTGATGCTGCCGGCGATGGGGCTGTTCTACGTTTCCGACCTGATGGGCGGCGCCAAGAACCTGCTGATCGGCAACGTGATCAAGAGTCAGTTCCTGAATATTCGCGACTGGCCGTTCGGCGCGGCTACCAGCATTACCTTAACCCTGGTGATGGGCCTGATGCTGTTGATTTACTGGCGCGCGGCGCGCCTGCTGAATAAAAAGGTGGAGCTGGAATGATTGGTCGACTGCTGCGCGGCGGCTTTATGACCGCCATCTACGCGTATCTCTACATCCCTATTATTATTCTGATCGTTAACTCGTTTAACCGGTCGCGCTTCGGTATCAACTGGCAGGGGTTCACCACCGACTGGTATAGCCTGCTGATGAACAACGACAGCCTGCTGCAGGCCGCCCAGCACTCCCTGACCATGGCGGTGCTGTCGGCGACCTTCGCCACCCTTATCGGCTCGCTGACCGCCGTGGCGCTGTACCGCTACCGCTTTCGCGGCAAGCCGTTCGTCAGCGGCATGCTGTTTGTGGTGATGATGTCGCCCGATATTGTCATGGCCATCTCCCTGCTGGTGCTGTTTATGCTGATTGGTATTCAGCTTGGTTTCTGGTCGCTGCTGTTTTCGCATATCACCTTCTGCCTGCCGTTTGTGGTGGTCACCGTGTTCTCCCGGCTGAAGGGCTTTGATGTGCGGATGCTGGAGGCAGCGAAAGATCTCGGTGCCAGTGAGATGACCATCCTGCGCAAAATCATCCTGCCACTGGCGATGCCAGCGGTGGCTGCCGGATGGCTGCTGAGCTTCACCCTGTCGATGGATGACGTGGTGGTCTCTTCGTTCGTGACCGGTCCAGGGTATGAAATCCTGCCGCTGAAGATCTATTCAATGGTCAAGGTTGGCGTTTCGCCTGAGGTGAACGCCCTGGCCACGATTCTGTTGGTTCTGTCGCTGGTGATGGTCATCGCCAGTCAGTTAATTGCACGTGATAAAACTCAGGGGACGTTAAGATGAAAAAATGGTCACGCCACCTGCTCGCAGTCGGCGCTCTGGCAATCGGCATGGGCGCCGCGCACGCGGACGATAGCAAAACGCTCTATTTCTATAACTGGACCGAATACGTACCGCCGGGCCTGCTGGAGCAGTTCACCAAAGAGACCGGCATCAAGGTTATCTATTCGACCTATGAGTCGAACGAAACCATGTACGCCAAGCTCAAGACCTATAAAGACGGCGCGTACGACCTGGTCGTCCCGTCGACCTACTTCGTCGACAAGATGCGCAAAGAAAGCATGCTGCAGAAGATCGACAAGAGCAAGCTGACTAACTTCAGCAACCTCGATCCGCAGATGCTGAACAAACCGTTCGATCCGAATAACGACTACTCCATTCCCTATATCTGGGGGGCGACGGCTATCGGCGTCAACAGCGATGCGATTGACCCGAAAACCATCACCAGCTGGGCCGACCTGTGGAAACCGGAATACAAAAGCAGCCTGCTGCTGACCGACGACGCGCGCGAAGTGTTCCAGATGGCGCTGCGTAAGCTGGGTTATTCCGGCAACACCACCGACCCGAAAGAGATTGAAGCCGCCTATAACGAGCTGAAAAAGCTGATGCCCAACGTCGCAGCGTTTAACTCCGATAACCCGGCGAACCCGTATATGGAAGGCGAAGTGAACCTCGGGATGGTATGGAACGGCTCGGCTTACGTCGCCCGCCAGGCCGGTACCCCGCTGGAAGTGATCTGGCCGAAAGAAGGTGGCATCTTCTGGATGGATAGCCTGTCGATCCCGGCGAATGCTAAAAACGTCGACGGCGCGCTGAAGCTGATTAACTTCCTGCTGCGCCCGGATGTGGCCAAACAGGTCGCGGAAACCATCGGCTACCCCACGCCAAACCTGGCGGCGCGCAAAATGCTCAGCCCGGCAGTGGCCAACGATAAATCGCTCTATCCGGACGCCGCGACCATCGAGAAAGGCGAATGGCAGAATGACGTCGGCAGCGCCAGCGCCATTTATGAAGAGTATTACCAGAAGCTGAAAGCGGGCCGCTAATCCCGCAGGGCGGAACAACGGTTCCGCCTTTTTTTTGCTCTCACCTTAGCCCCTCAGCGCGCGCCAGAGGATCGCCGGCAGCTTGCGCCAGCGCGGCCGATGATAAAAATCCACCAGCTTCTGCGCCACCGCTTCCTGCCCCCGGTGGGTAATAAACCAGGGCGGCAGGGGCATCAGCGTCAGTTCGCCATGCCATAGACTGCGCGGAAACGGCCGAAACGGCGCCTCAATCACCGTGCGCTCGGTTTTCTCCAGCATAAAGCTGTTATGCACCTTGCCCTGCCCGCTCTGAATATCGTCGAGCGTGTGGCCGGGAAACGCACCCCACGGGCAGGGGGCTAACAGGAAGGCCACCCCGCTCCAGCAGTTGATCGCCACCGTGCCGTAGCGCAGCTCAGCGATTAACGCGTTAAAACGCTTACGTCCAATCGCTTTGCGGGTGCGCGGGTGGATCACAATATTGGCCCCCAGCGTGCCCTGCAGCCGCTGATTCGCATAGCCGACCGCCTGGCGCAGAAAGCTTTCCGCACTGTCGGCCTCAAGACGAGTGACCGACAGCCCCGGGCCAAAGACCTCCTGCTGACAGAACGCCGGGTCATCCTCGGTGTTCGCCACAATCAACGGCATCGCGTCGCCGCGCGCTATCTCCAGCGGCTGACGGGCGTGCAGGCGAAAGTCGGTCAGCCGTTTTTCAGCGCCGGGGTAGTAGTCCGGGCGGGTATTCGTGGCGATCAGTCGGTACAGCTGATTCAGCAAGCCCGTCGCTGGCTCCCAGCCCTGCTGCAGGATCAGCACCTGGCTGGCCACGCAGTTAAACCCGCCGTTGTTCATCTTCTGCGTCGCCAGCTGCTGCGCCTGAAACGCGATATCCGCCTCGCTCCACGGCCCGGGTACGATAATGGTAGGGCTGACGCCGCCCAGCTCCGAAGTCACCCGACGCGGGTTCAGCGGCGTCCTGGCGGCCCGACGCTGGCGAGCCGCTTCACCGTCGCCCCAGACGATGACGTCATGGGTCTCGCGGGAGCCGGTGATATGGATCTCATCGACAGCGGGATGGGTGGTCAGCCACGCTCCCGCCTGGGCGTCGCCGGTGACGATGCGGAGCGCATCCATGGCAATCAGCGGCGCCAGGGCCTGGGCCAGCAGATCGTGCAGATAATCATTCACCGGGTTGAGCTTCAGCAGGCAGACCTGATTTTCAATAAACAACTTATGTAGCACATCCAGTGGCGCAATCGAGGCCACATTGCCGGCGCCAAGCACCAGCGCCAGCTTGCCCTGCCGCGCGGCCGGCGGGATGTCGTATGCCCGCGCCGCATAGCGGTCGAGATGGGCCCGGGTGACGCCTGGCTGCATCCATATCTCAGCGCGAATGCCGGAGAGCAGCAGCCGATCCCAGAGCGTGCCGGGCACCACCCGCAGCGCCAGGCGGCCATCCGCCAGCGTCCGCAGCGGGATCCGCCGCAGAAAGGTCTTCTCTTCCAGTTGCTCCAGGGTGGCGATAAGCCCGTTGCAGCCGACCATTAGCGCGCAGGGGCCCGCCAGCCACTCCTCCCCCGCCAGCGGATCGCCCGCCGGCAGCCCTTTGGCCGCCGCCGCCGCGGCCACCCACGCCGGGGCAATACCGGCCAGGGCATCCTTGATCTGACGCAACAGCGCCAGACGACGGTTCACCGAGGTTTCCGCCCAACGCTGTCGTGCCGCCGACAAGGCGTGCAGGGCAGCATCATACTGAGAGCAGGTCGTCAGACCGGGTCGCGCATGGCTCATTTTCCCTCACTCATTAAAATCTCTCCATAGGCCTGGCGCAGTTGATTTTTGAGCACCTTACCCGTGGCGCTGACCGGTAGCGCGTCGACAAATATCACCCGGTCCGGGATCTGCCACTTTGGCACCCGCTTCTCAAACCAGGTCAGCAGATCGGTCTCTTCCACTTCGCCCCCTTCCGCGCGAACGCACAGCAGCACCGGCCGCTCGTCCCAGCGCGGATGACGGGCGGCGATGGCCGCCGCGCTGCGCACCGCCGGATGCGCGATGGCGATATTCTCCAGCTCAACGGTGGAGATCCACTCGCCACCGGACTTGATAATATCCTTTGCCCGATCGCAGATCACCAGATAACCATTGGCGTCGAGCGTACCGATATCGCCGGTATCAAACCAGCCTGCCGCGGTCAGGGCGCTCGCGTCCTGACCATAGTACTGCTCCACCACCCAGTGCCCTCTGACCTGCAGATACCCCTGACTTTGACCATCCCGGGGCAACGGTTCGCCATCCACGTCTACTACCTGCAGTTCGATGCCGAAAATGGGCCGCCCCTGACCGGCGCGCTGCTTTTGCTGCTCCTGTGCCGGGAGCACGTCATGTTTGCTCAACGGCGTGTTGATGGTGCCGATGGGCGATGTTTCGGTCATTCCCCAGGCGTGGGTCAGTGCAATGCCGTAATCACGCTGAAAGGCCTCGGCCATCGACGGTGGCAGCGCGGAGCCGCCGACCAGCGCACGTTTAAATTCAGGCAATCGGACGTCTGTCCGGCGCATCGCCGCCAGCAAGCCGGCCCAGATCACCGGCACACCAAACCCCACCGTTACCTTCTCGGCGGCCAGCAGTTGCAGCAGGCTGTCGCCATCGAGCTGCGGCCCCGGCAGTACCAGTCGCGCGCCGACCATGGCAGCGATAAACGGCGTCCCCCACGCGTTGACATGGAACATCGGCACCACCGGCAACAGGCTGTCCTTCGCCGATATGCCGGCGGCGTCCGGCTGGTTGCCGCTCAGGGCATGCAGGACCAGCGAACGATGGGTATTCAACACCCCCTTCGGCCGGCCGGTGGTCCCCGACGTGTAGCAGAGCGAAGCTGGGGTCAGTTCATTGAGTGTCGGCCAGCGATAGTCTACTGTCCCCTGCTGCAACAGATCGTCAAAAAACAGCAATGAGGGCAGCTGGCTGAGCGCCGCTTCGCTGCGGGGTTCCATCAGCACGATGTGTTTCACCGTCGGCAGCTGCGGCAGCAGCTGCGCCACCAGTGGCAGAAAGGTCTGGTCAAAAAACAGCACTTCGTCGGCAGCGTCGTTGAGGATATACCGCAGATGGTCAACCGACAGCCGCGGGTTGACAGTGTGTGTCACCCAGCCGCCGGAGGCGACGGCAAAATAGATCTCCAGGTGGCGGCGATTGTTCCATGCCAGGGTAGCGCAGCGGGCGCCTGGCGGCAGCCCCAGCGACGCCAGCGCCGACGCCAGCCGCTGAGCGCGGCTGGCCACCTCCCCCCAGCTGCTGCGCTCCTGCTCACCGCCAGTACTCACCGAGACAATCTCGGTCTCGCTGTGATATTGCGCCGCATGGCCGAGCAGCGCGGCGGTGGTGAGATCCTGATAAATCATCGGTGACGGCATTACGGGGTCTCCTTTACAGACTTCCGGCAGGGAACAGGGTCGCGGCGCGATCGTGCGGGCGCCTATTGAATCTGGTCTACATTTGCCGGTCTGCACAAAAAAACGTACAGAAATCAGCGGTCACGCACAAAATAGAGTGAGAAATGATTCAGGAGGAAAAAGACGAAATCATAACAGGCAGGTCATTGCTCAGGGCGGGTATCGCCCGGCAGCGGGCCGGGCGATAGCGGCGGGGATTTACAGCAGCGCTTTGGCTTTAGCAACCACGTTGTCGACGGTGAAACCGAACTCTTCGAACAGCTGCTCAGCCGGCGCAGACTCACCGAAGGTGGTCATGCCAACGATCGCGCCGTTCAGGCCAACGTATTTGAACCAGTAGTCAGCGATACCGGCTTCTACCGCAACGCGGG
>NZ_PIOG01000117.1:0-863 GCF_002810545.1 Klebsiella sp. A-Nf5
GTATGGCGAAAATGCCTGTCAGGCCCTGTTCCTGAGCCGTCCGGATGCCATTGTTCGCGCCTGGTTTATCCAGAGCGTCACGCCCCGCTTTAAAGAGGCGCTGCGCTGGATGGCGGCCAACCGTAAAGCCTATCATGTGGTGGACGAAGCCGAGCTGGCGAAAGCCTCCGGCACCGAGCACCACGGCGGGGTCTGCTTCCTGATCAAAAAACGCCACGGCACTTCTGTTGCCCAGTGGGTCGCGAAGGCGGCAGAAGACGATTGCGTTCTGGCGCTGGAAGACGTGGGTAACCCGCACAACCTCGGGGCGATCATGCGCAGCTGCGCGCACTTCGGCGTGAAGGGCGTGGTGGTTCAGGATGCTGGCGTGCTGGAGTCCGGGGCGGCGATCCGTACGGCGGAGGGCGGGGCGGAGCATGTTGAACCGATCACCGGCGACAGCTTTATCGATACCCTGGATCAGTTCCGCAAAGCGGGCTACGCGATTGTCTCAACGTCCAGCCATAATGGTACGCCGCTGTTTAAAGCCGAGCTGCCGAAGAAAATGGTGCTGGTGTTAGGCCAGGAGCGTGATGGTCTGTCCGATGCGGCGATTTCCAGCTCTGATCTCAGCGTCGCCATCGACGGTACCGGCAATGTCGAAAGCCTGAACGTCTCTGTGGCGACCGGCGTCCTGCTGGCAGAATGGTGGCGTCAGAACAAGGCGTAATTCGCCTGCCTGAATGCGAAAAAGCCAGCTGATGCTGGCTTTTTTTATGGCTCGATCACTCGCTTTCTGCGGGAAGGACCGGCATCCAGTCAATCGGCGCTTCGCCGCGGTCAGCCAGCCACTGGTTGGTCTGTACGAAATGGTTACTGCCAAA